>JBFWIL010000039.1:0-14679 GCA_050256015.1 Mangrovibacterium sp.
AGGCTCCCTTCCCTTCCTGCCACGCATCCACCATTGCAGAGAACGCCCAGGGAGAACTGGTAACCGCCTGGTTCGGCGGCACCCGCGAAAGACATCCGGATGTATGCATTTATGTAAGCCGGAAGGTAGATGGAAGCTGGACCGAACCGGTTAATGTGGCCGACGGAATCCGAAAAGACGGAAGCCGTCTGCCGACATGGAACCCGGTATTGTACCAGGTTCCAGGAGGAGAATTACAGTTGTATTATAAAATCGGTCCCCATCCGCGCGAGTGGCAGGGCTGGATGAAAACCTCCGCCGACGGCGGAATAAGCTGGTCGGAAGCCCGCATGCTCCCGGAAGGCTTTATCGGGCCCGTCAAGAACAAGCCGGTGCTGATCGGCAACCGGCTGATCAGTCCAAGCAGTACCGAGAACAACGGCTGGCGCGTTCATTTCGAGCTGAGCACAAATTTCGGTAAAAACTGGACCATGAGTACTCCCATCAACGACGGGGTGAAAATTCATGCCATACAACCCAGCATACTGAGCTACCCGGATGGCCGCCTTCAGATCCTTTGCCGGAGCAAGAACCGGGCCATCCTGGAATCCTGGTCGGACGACGGCGGACTGAACTGGTCGCCCATGGAAAAAACCAGTCTTCCGAACAACAATTCGGGCACGGACGCAGTCAGCCTTTCGGATGGCACACAGCTGTTGGTATACAATCATGTGCTACCGCCCGGAGATGCCTACAAAGGGGACAGAACGCCGCTGAACATCGCCATGAGCCGGGACGGAAAGCACTGGCATGCCACGCTCGTGCTGGAAGACACACCCGAATCTGAATTTTCCTATCCCTCGATAATTCAGACCACCGACGGACTGGTTCATGTGGTTTACACCTGGAACCGGGAGAAGATCAAACATGTGGAAATCGACCCGGCCCAACTGAAAGGAACATCAATACAGGAAGGCCGATGGCCTGAGTAGTACCTGAGGTCACAGCCCCCGTCACCTACGTACACCTCAGTTGAAGAGAACGCCGTTCGGGGCAACAGGAACAGGAGCAGGTTTACATCGGGAGCGGGTTACTGCAGTCGAAAAGTAAGCGGTTCTCCGCTGTACCTCACGGTTTCGCCTGCTGCTTTCTCCGAAAGGAAAGGCACAGGCCGATCCCCGGAGATACGGATAATACGGAAAACACGTTCATTGACCATGCCCGGGAAAGTGCCCTGCCGCTCACCGATGGTCAATTCCTGAGCCTTTTCGGACCAGCTGAAGGGAATGAGGCTGTATTTTCCCTGCTCGTAATTGTAGTTGGTACCCTCATCCTCGTACAGGCCAAAGCTTCCGTCGGCCCCTGCATATACATAAATATCGAGCGGAGCCTCAGGTTTCTGCCCTGTATACTCGATTTCAGGTCCCACCGGAAGGATCGACCCGGCACGCACAAAGAGAGGCATCCGCTCGTAAGGGGCATCCGCACGAAGCTTTTGCCCGCCTGCCGCAAAACGTCCTGAATACAATTCATACCAGTCTGCCCCACCGGGGAGATAGACTTCACGGCTTCGTTCTCCGAAGCGATAGACAGGGCAGACCAAAAGAGAAGGCCCGAAAAGATACTGATCGGCCAGGTCATAAACCTTGCGGTCGTTCGGAAAATCCATGGCCAGGGCCCTCATCAGCGTATAATCTTCAAACCAGACCTTACCGGCCAGACTGTATATGTAGGGCATAAGCCGGTAACGCAACCGGTTATAGTAAAGCATGGAGCTGAAGGCCGGATGACCATCCGGAGCCAGGTTCCAGATTTCCCGGTAAGGATACTGCCCGTGCGAACGGAAAACGGGGACAAAAGCTCCGAACTGAAACCAGCGGGTGTTCAGTTCACGCCATTCCTCCAGATCTTCACTGCCTTCGGCCGCCCGCTCAAAACGCTTCTGCACGCAGAAACCACCGATATCCATACTCCAGTACGGAAGTCCCGACAGGGAGAAGTTAATGCCAGCCGGGATCTGCACGCGCAGGTCTTCCCAGCAGGTGCCGATATCGCCACTCCAGGTAGTCGTGCCGTAGCGCTGCATGCCGGCAAAACCCGAACGGGTAAGGATAAACACCCGATCGTCGGGATTTTTGGCCCGTTGCCCTTCGTATATTCCTTTGGCATTCATCAGAGCATAGGCATTGAAAAACCGGGTGGACGGCCCCAAAGCCGTGGGGTTCATCAAAGCCTTGCGGTAATTCATCCCCGCGTTCGAAAGGATATCGGGCTCGGTTGCATCCAGCCACCAGGCATCAATGCCCAGCGAATAAAGATGTTCGTCAATCTGCTTCCAGAACAGCTTCCGGGCTTCCGGCCGGTAGGCATCATAAAAGGAGCCGAAATACCCCGGGTAGATCCAGTCGCGGATGCTGTCGGTTATGGCCTGCCTGTACATCCAGCCTTTTTCATCGAACTCGCGGAAATGTTCCGTGCCCAGATAAAACTTGGGCCATACGGAAATCATCAGCCGGGCATTCAGCTTATGCACCTCATTAACCATGCCGGCCGGATCGGGAAAGCGTTCCCTGTCGAACTCATGGCTGCCCCACCGGTCCACCGGCCAGTACGACCAGTCTTGCACAATATTATCTATGGGAATATGCCTCCGGCGAAACTCCTTAAGAGTGCCCAGCAGTTCTGTCTGGGTCTTGTAGCGTTCGCGGCTTTGCCAGAAACCCATGGCCCACCGGGGCATAACCTGGGCCTTCCCCGTAAGTTGCCGGTAATTTTTGATGACCCCGTCCATGGAACGGCCGCTCATGAAATAATAGTCAATTTGCCGGCCCATTTCCGACCAGAAGGCAATGTCGTTTTGCCGGGACGGTTCCTCGGGTGAAAGAGCCTTGAGACCTATATACGATACACCCCCGTCGGGAATCCACTCCAGCCGTAACCGGTATTTTTCTCCCTTCTTCATACGGACAGGAAATTTGGCCACCGAAGGGTTCCAGGCCGTCCGCCACTTATCGGCCATAAGCCGGCCGTCGATCCAGATCCGCGTATACCCCGCATAATAAAGCAGAAAATGATGAATCCCGTCTTCCCGGGACTCAATCTGCCCTTCCCAAACAATCCGCGCATGATTGAAGTCAAATCCTTCCGGGAAGTTTTTAACGGTTTCCAGGTTCTCATAGTCAATGATCCGCTCCTCTCGCTGCACAAAGATGCTTCCGGTTTCATCCTTCCCTGAGCCACAGCCGGCTTTTTCAGCCGGATCTGCCGTGCGGAAGGCCGGCTGCCGTTCTTCATAATACGTGGCCGTCAGTCCGCCTTCCTTCCCCTCCCGGTTATACAACACGAACTGATCGAGCTGCGCGTGGGAACGAGGATCTCCATAGCGGGAAAAAGAATAGTTATCCCAAAGCAGTCCGTAGTTCCTTGTAGAAACAAGAAAAGGAACCGACACTTTGGTATTGTATTGAAACAACTCCTCATTACGGCCCAGGTAGTTGAGCGTTCCGGACTGATGCTGCCCCAGACCGTACAAGGCTTCTTCGCCGGACGACTCAAAGACCTGCCGCACAGACCAGGCTTTCACCCCATCCACCTCGATGGGCTCAAAGCATTTAGCCTCTTTCCTCTTTTCCTCCAGAATGGGCCGTCCTTCCAAATCCATGAAACGGACGCGGCCGTTAAGCCGGGAAACCTCAACCTGCAGGCGGGAAGTAAAAAGCAGCAGCCGTTCGCCTGTTTCCCGGACGGAAAATCGGGTTGGACGTGCCCCGATAACCACCAGGCTGGTGTCGGGAGAAAAGACGGTATCGGCAGATGCCAGCACCCGGATTATCGCTTCACCCACAGGCACGATACGCACCGCAGCAGCATCACCTGCAGATTTTTCACGGGGATAAACTGTTAGTCCCCGATTGTCGACCTTCCAGTTTTTTTGTGTACATGATATGCCTGTAAGCACGATCATTACAATTGCCACCTGTTTTATCATAACAAAAAGTTTTTTATAACGATCTCATAAAATCCCTATTCCGCAAATTTCCATGAGCAAGATAACAAGAAAAAAAAACGAAACCTACTTCCCTGATCAGTAAGCAGCAAGACCAAATCCTCATGGAAAACAGGATCCGCTTAAAACGGTATGAATATTCCGGAAGAGGACTTTAAAAGGGAGGATTTCAACAGGAGATGGTTAATAACCTGTTTCTTGGTCTGCAATCAACTGATTTTCTTTTTTGTAGTTTTGTATAAGAAATGAAACCTTTAAATTAATTAGAAATGAGAAAGCTATTCATCGGAGCATGTGCAATTGTGTTCTTATTTTCAGCATGTAAGACCAGACAGACACTCCCCAGGCAAAATACGGCTCCTGCAGAAACGGTGAGCAAGCAAGAAGCTCCCACCAAGGTATTTTCAGCTCCTTCCACCCAGCCCGCTTATCAGCAGCAGGCCCCTGTAAGCCAGTATGAGCCGTCGGCTGCACCCGTACGCTCACAAACCGAATCGTTTTCCTTCACCCAGCAGGACGATGCGAACAACTACCAGGGCAGTTTTTATGTGATTACTGGAAGCTTCAGTTCCATGGACAATGCCAATCGCTTTAAACAGGAACTGTCTTCCATGGGCTTCATCCCGGTGGTGCTGCACAGCGAAACGGGCTACTACCGGGTTTGTGTCAATTCGTACACCAACGAGAACGCAGCCCGTCAGCGCGTTCAGCAGATCCGTACAAACTATCCGAAGTATGCCGACACCTGGCTGCTGATCAAAAAGTAAATCTGCCGGCATACAATTATCGCTGCACAGCGAAAAAATCTGCCGTTGCCAAACGAAAGAAGGGTGTTTGGGAAACAGAAAAGAAACGCGTTTATCTACAGAACAGACGAAACTTTCAACAGCCTCTCGGCAGCCAGTTCGAGGGTTTCGTTTGTTTTGGCAAAGCATATCCGCAAAAGGCGTTGACGGGTTTTATCGTGCAAAAAGACAGACACCGGCAGCACAGCCACCCTGTGTTCCCGAACCAGCCGTTCGGCAAAAACCAGATCGGGTTCGTCGGAAACAGCCGAATAGTCAAGCAGTTCAAAGTATCCGCCCTGGGCAGGAAGCACTTTAAACAGACTCTTGCTCATAAGCCGGTTGAAATAGT
The DNA here is from genome assembly GCA_050256015.1 of Mangrovibacterium sp. Taxonomy (GTDB): domain Bacteria; phylum Bacteroidota; class Bacteroidia; order Bacteroidales; family Prolixibacteraceae; genus JBFWIL01. The sequence goes on from JBFWIL010000039.1 coordinate 5,123, forward strand.
TCCGTTTACCCTGGAATAGTTCAACAATGTCATCGAGCGGATAATTATCTTCCAGATAATCGGCCATGGCATACTGAAAAGCAACATGTATCGGACTCAGCTGGATTTGTTGCACATTCCGGAATTCGCTCATCAACCCTTCCGGGCCAATGCAGTAAGCCAGTCCCCAGCCGTTCAGGTTATACAAAGGCTCAAGGGAAGAGACAATAAGACTTCGCCGGATCAGTTTTTCAAAGCGGGCAACACTCTGGTGAATAATGTTATCATAAACCAGATTTTTATAAACCTCCGAACTCAGTATAATGATGTTGGTTCCGTTGGTGAGCCGTTGCAACTGCAGCATGTCTTCTTCGGAGAACACCCGGCCTGAAGGGTTCTGAGGAGAGTCAATGATAATCATCCGGGTTTTGGAAGTAATCATTTTCCGCAGTTCTTCCCAGTCAACCTTAAAGCCAGGCTGTTTCAGCTGGGCGTAAACCGGCTTCCCGTTATTCATCAGAATGGAAGGAATATACAACTCACAGGCCGGTTCAAATACAATGACCTCATCATCATCTCTCACCACAGCCGTAATAGCTGTATGAACAGCCTGGGTACCCCCCGAGGCAATCGTCAGTTCGGTGACCGGATCAAAAGAATATCCGTAAAGTTCATTAATCCGTCCGGCTATTAACTCCCTAAGTCTCAGTAATCCCTCTGCGGGAGAATGTTGATTTGAAGCTGACTTCACATAGCCGGCAGCCAGACTGACCAGCTCGTCGGGACAGGGAAAATCAGTTTTTCCATATGCGAGGTCCACAGCACCGTATTCCCCGATGAGTGCTCCCATGGATGAAATGATGCCGGCTGCATTGTTGGGTAATTTCGATTGCATCATAATTTAAATGAGCGGCAAATTTAGAAAAAAGCACCGGACAAACCACTTATCTTTTTCAAAATTAAACACTATCTGTGCAGCAACCGTCAAGACAGTACATTTTTCAGAACAGCAAGCGAACGAAGCTGTCCGTCAAGACCCGCATGGATCCGGTAATAATCGAGCATCTTTTCGATAAGCAAACTCCGGTCGCGGTTTTTCAGATTCAGTTGTTCCATATCCGACCAGTCGGCACGGTAAAGCAGGGAAAACTTACGGCTCATCTCCGCATCCAGAAAAGCATGATGCCCCGGTTCCTGATTCCGGAATGTGGCAGACATCAGATCAAAATACCCGCCTTTTCCCGGAGGCTGCGGACATACCCCCAGATAACGGGTCAGTTTAAACAGGAAAAGCAGCAAAAAATTGGCCGTGCCCTCCTCCTTCAGGTCAAGCAGTTCAACAGCATGAAAAAGGAAGCGGAACAAATCGGGGTTGGGTTCTTCCTCCTTCAGGCATTTCATAAGCACTTCGGCGATGAGGAGGGCCTGCGAACTTCGGAGGATCTCAAAAGGAATCCGGGAAAAAGGGACGGACAGACGGAACTCCTTTACCCGTTGCAGATCCCTCCCCGGTTTATGATACACCTCCAGCTCAAGAAGGAAAAGGGCTTGCATCAGGCTGAGACGGAAACCTGATTTCCGGTTTCGGATACCATTGACCAGATAGGTCTGGCGACCGAATTTTTCCGTATAGATGGTGGCAACAACCGAACTGTCAGTATACGGAACATAGTGTAAAAAAATGCCCCTGGTGCTTTCAACCACGGCCGTAGGTTTTGGGTGGTGCTGCTTCAGCTTTTGAAAAATCCGGTACCGCATCTTTTTTTAGGTGGTGTTGCCTCAGCCAGTCAATAAGCTTACGTACGGCACGGGCCCGGTGGCTGACCGCGTGCTTTTGGACATCCATTTCGGCAAAGCTCCGGCTGTACCCATCAGGCATAAAAACAGGGTCGTAACCAAATCCGCCTGTTCCCCTTCTTTCCTTCAGAATACTACCCTCTATCACACCGTCAAAACGGACCTCCTCTCCATTCCGGATCAGAGAAATAACCGTACGAAAACGCGCCCTTCTGTTGTCCTTTCCCTCCAGTTCACGCAACAGCTTGTCCATATTGGCCGAAGCATCATTGTCTTCTCCGGCGTAACGGGCTGAATAGACGCCGGGCGCTCCATCCAAAGCCTCCACTTCCAGACCGGTATCGTCGGCAAAACAATCATAACCGTAGTTGCGGTATACATAAGAAGCTTTCAGAAAGGCATTTCCCTCAAGGGTAGTTTCGGTTTCGGGGATCTCTTCCCTGCAGCCGATGTCTTCCAGACTAAGCAGACGGACAGAATCGCCTACCATATGTTGCAGCTCTTTGAGTTTATTCGTGTTGTTCGTGGCAAAAACCAGTGTCATAAAACAAATTTATTAACTATCCTTACAGGGCCAAATTTACGAAATTCCTGCCTGACCTAGTCTTTACAAATAACCACTTATCAAACAACTTCCTATAAAAAGGAAGGGGCTCTCATTGGAAATCCGGCAGAAATCTTCTACTTCCGGGAAATTGGTTTTTCATGTATTCAGCCGCACCATAACGGATGTAATACATCTTTTCCCCTTTGTTGAAGGGAATTTAACCGTTACCGGATAAGATTTTACGGAAATACAAACGTGTTTCAGCACAAAAGTGCGCTGAAACCTGGAATCATAATACTTGTCAATGCCGGTTAACTGAATCATAAACTTAAATATTTAGAAATCGGGTCCATGTGGTATAACTTCATACAATTCAGAAAAGATACGTTTTTAAAAAATGAAATGAAACCCGTTCATACACAAAATAAAAAGAAAGCAGGAAGCTGATCCGGGCACTGATCAATGGCAACCGGACAGCAAACGCGATTCATGCTTCAGCGCTTACGCCGGATTGCGGGTGGCGGAAAGCATAATGTTGAAGCCGGGTTCATAGCAACACCTCCCCTATCTGCTTTTTCAGTTCCTCGGTAATGATCTGTCCGTCGAACAGGTTAACCACCCGGTGGGCAAATTCCGAGTCATGCAGGGAGTGGGTCACCATGACGATGGTGGTTCCCTCCCGGTTCAGTTCGGTAAGCAGGTTCATCACTTCCAGTCCGTTCTTGGAATCGAGGTTCCCGGTGGGCTCATCGGCCAGGATCAGCTTCGGACAGGCCACCACGGCCCGGGCAATAGCCACACGCTGCTGCTGTCCTCCCGAGAGCTGCTGGGGAAAGTGTTTACGCCGATGGCTGATCTTCATCCGTTCGAGCACTTTCTCAATCATTTCCTTTCGCTCGCGGGCCTTCAGCTTCAGATAAACCAGCGGAAGCTCCACGTTTTCATATACCGTAAGTTCATCAATCAGGTTAAAACTCTGGAAAACAAAACCGATATTGCCCTTGCGAAGCTGGGTCCGGTTGCGTTCCTTCAGGTGGCCCACTTCCATCCCGTCGAAATAATACGCTCCTCCGCTGGGATTATCAAGCAGGCCGATGATGTTGAGCAGGGTAGATTTCCCGCAACCCGACGGGCCCATGACAGCTACAAACTCGCCTTTCCCCACATGCAGGCAGACCTGATTCAGCGCATGAGTTTCAATTTCTTCCGTACGGAAAATTTTCGTAAGATTTACTGTTTTGATCATATTCTTTCGATTTGCATAAAGCATAGGGTATGGGGCACAGCGTAAGAACGTCATTGCTCAACACCGCTATTCTTTAATTTATTATAGTCATCAGGGTGTACTAAATAATTTACGTCGTCCTTTGAAGTTTCTGATAATCGATATTTTACAGACTTTTTCGCATAGTGACGAACATTTGTCGCCATGCATTTGTCTCATGCTATCTCAAAATCAGCTTATCGTTGTTCCCGAACAGCTCATAGCCCGAAGTGATTACCCGCTCGCCGGGCTGAAGTCCCTCCAGCACCTCGTAGTACTGCGGATTTTGCTTACCGATGCTGATATTGCGTCTCACCGCTTCCGTTCCCTCGCTGTTCAGCACGAACACCCATTGTCCGCCGGTGCTCTGAAAAAATCCGCCCCTGGGCAGCAGCAGGGCTTTTCCGGGTTGTCCAAGTTCCAGCCGGATATGATAGGTTTGTCCGGTGCGAATCTGTTTCGGCAGTTCTCCCTCAAATACGAGGTCAATCCGGAACTGTCCCTCCCGCACTTCCGGATAAACTTTTTTGACCCGCAGCCGATAGTTCATGTCGTTGCGGTCGAAGGCAGCCGAAAGCTCACGACGAACCCGGTCAATATAGTGTTCATCGATCTTTGCGTTGATCTTATAATCGGTTAGCATATGAACCAGACCGATTCGCTGTCCCCGTGAAATGGACTGACCGATCTCCGCGTCCAGCAATCCGAGCTGTCCGTCAATAGGGGCCTTAACGTTCAGGTTATCCAGTCGCTTTTTAGCCATCTGCAAGCTTTCCCTCGTATTTTCCAGGCTTTCGTCCATGCTGGTCTTCTGGTTCTCCCGGAAAATGGAATCCTGGATCATCTTCCGGTAGGTAAGCTGCTGCTCCCTCAAAGCCAGCTCATAAGCTTCACGGGCCTGCAGAAAATCTTCCCGGGGAATAAGTTCTTCGGCCATCAACCGCTCATACTGGCTAAATTTCCGTTTGGCCTGGACCACCTGCAGATCGACCTGCAGCTTTTTCTGTTTGTTTTCAATACGCTGTTGTTCGATCTGAATCTGGGTATTTCGCAGCTCGTTGGCATGATAGGCCAGTTCCGACTCGCTGCTCATAATGGTCGTATTCAGGTCGGTGTTTTTCAGCCGCAGAATCACATCGTCTTTGTTAACCATCTCGCCTTCCTCGATGAAGATCTCTTCCACCTTGCCGCCTTCCTCCACATCCAGGTAAATCGTGCTGATGGGTTCCACCTGCCCGATAATGGTAATGTAATCGTTAAACAAGCCGTTTTCCACCTCGCTGACGGTCAGTTTATCCTTCTCGACACGAAAAACAGACTGATGCTCAGCCAGAAAAATCTGATACAGAATAAAGAGGGACAGCAGGATACCGCCACCTGCATACAAATGTTTCGGCTTAAGTCCCTTTTTCTTCTCAATAGCCCTATCCATTGACATAATACAAAATTAAAAATTTCATTCGAAAAAAAATTGGTTAATTTATTCTATTTCTGTACGTTCTCATGGAACTCGAATGTCCTGGCAGCCGGCTTCTCCTGTTTCCCAGAACCGGATTCCCCGGTAGAATTCAAGGAGCCTGTATTTAATCTGCCATTGCAGGCCGGAAAGCAACAGCTGACTTTGCGATTCGGCCAGCCGGCTTTTTACCGCCAGCATTTCGATCACATCGATCAGTCCCTCCTCATACTTGCGGCCGGCCACTTCCCAGGCCAGCTTTTCGGTCTCTGCCTGCCTGCAGCTTTGAACATACTCCCGGAACAGGGACTTCAACTCCCGGCTGTTGTTAGCCAGTTCGTAATAAACCGCCTGCCGGTACTGTTCCAGCCGGATCTCTGCCTCTTCCCGGGCCAGTCTGGCCTGTTTCAACTCAGCACGGATCTCGTTACGGCCAAACAGGGGAATGGAAAGCGTTGCGCCCAGGTACTGATTTAAGTTATTGTCCATCTGGTTGCGAAAGGAAGTGGTACCTCCGTCATCGTCTTTATTCGTTTCATAGAAACCCGTACCCAGGCCGGCTTCCAGGCAGATTGAAGGGAAGAACCCACCCCGGGCCATGGCTACCTGCTTTCCGGCTGCATTTAACTCAGCCCCGGCCATCCGAACATAAGGGGAAAAACGCACAAAAGAGACAAAAAGGGAATCGGGTTCCGCCTTCAAATCGCGGATACCACTCAGCCGGTCGGGTTCCGGACGGATGCCGGTCAGTTTGCCGGATGGCAGATTCAGAATCTGCCGGAGTTCCAGCAACACTTCCTCTTCCCTGTTTTCGGCACGGATCAGCTCCATTCTTTCCTTCTCACAGCTGGCCTGCATCTCGGCCAGATCGGTACGGGCCTTGAGTCCCTCTTCCACCAGGATCCCGGTCCTTTTCAGGTTCTGTTCCGACAACTCCAGCTGCTCCCGGGCAATCCGGACCAGTCCGGCTGAATACTCCGCATCGTAAAAAGCCATTAACACCTCAAAGGCCAGTTCATCCCGGTCATTGATTTTTTGCCAGCGGGCCGCTTCCAGCCGGAAACGGGTGTAGGCAATCCTGTTCAGCCGGATAAATCCTTCAAACAGGGCGATACTGGCGCCAAAATCCATGGAACTGTTAAAAAATTCAGTATCCACATAATCGTTGGTATTCGGATCGACAGAACGTCCGAAATTCAATCCGGCATCTGCAGATGCTGAAACCGAGGGCAGCAAACTGAATTTTGACCGGCTGTGTTCAATACGGGCCGAACGTTCATTCAGGACATACACCTGTTGTTCCAGATTATGTTCCATGGCATAGGCAATGCATTCCAGGAGAGTCCAGTTATTCTGGGCCTTCAGCGGCAGGACCAGGATCCAGGCCAATAAAATCAACAGTATATTCTTCGTGTACATCAGACTTTTCTTTTCCATGCACGTGTAAAAACGATTTTGATGCCAAAGACACAACTATCTGAATATCAAGATCAGCGATATTGGTTCCGAAGCATAATTGTAAAATAAATTGACATAAAACTGTAAAAAATATTGACAACATCTTGCGTCCGGCTGCGTAATAATCTACTTTTATCAAAAAAATGGCCAAAGGGAACATCCTTATCGTAGACGACAACAAAAACGTGTTGAGTGCGCTGGAAATACTGCTTTCCGGTGAATACGAACGAGTGTACTGTCTCTCCAGTCCGAATCAGCTGATCACGGAACTGCGTAAGAATCCGTATCATCTGGTGCTGCTCGACATGAATTTCAGCGCCGGGGTTAACACGGGCAATGAAGGCATCTACTGGCTGCAGCAAATCCGGGAAGACCATCCCGAGCTTTCGGTGGTGCTGATAACGGCCTACGGGGATGTGGAACTGGCAGTTAAAGCCCTAAAGTCAGGCGCCACCGATTTTATCCTTAAGCCCTGGGAGAACAGCAAACTGCTGGCCACAGTCCGCTCTGCCATACAGCTGAGTCTTTCGCGGCAGGAGATAAGCAGTCTCCGGCTAAAGGAAAAAGAGCTGAAAAAGGTGATGAGCCGGGAAGAGAAACACTTGATTGGCAACTCGCCCGAACTGATGCAGGTACTGAACCTGGTTCGCAAGGTAGCCAAAACAGACACCAACGTGCTGATAACCGGGGAAAACGGAACAGGCAAAGAGCTGATTGCCCGCGAAATTCACCGTCTTTCGGACCGCAGCGATGAAATCCTGGTAAGCGTGGACATGGGGGCGATCAGTGAAACCCTCTTTGAAAGCGAACTGTTTGGCCATGTCAAAGGAGCTTTTACAGATGCCCGGGAAAGCCGCGTGGGAAAATTTGAACTGGCCAATCGCAGTACCCTGTTCCTGGATGAGATCGGAAACCTTTCTTTCCCCCTGCAGGCCAAACTGCTGGCCGCCCTGCAAAACCGGGAGATCACCCGGGTGGGGTCAAACCAGACCATACCGGTAGATATCCGGCTGATCTGTGCCACCAACCGGGACCTTCCGGCGCTGACGGCCAGGGGATTCTTCCGGGAAGATCTGCTGTACCGGATCAATACGATACATATTGAGGTTCCCCCGCTTCGCCGGCGAGGGGAAGACATCCTGATGCTGGCCGAATTTTTCCTAAAAAAATACGCATGGAAATACGATAAGCCGGCTCTGAAGCTAAACCAGCAGGCCCGGGAGAAATTGCAGACATACGCCTGGCCGGGCAACGTGCGCGAGCTGGAACACTGCATGGAAAAAACCGTGATTCTGTGCGAAAATAATGTGCTGAAAGCCGACGACTTTTTTCTTAGGCCAGTGGGTGATGAGATAAGGACAAAAACCGACACGCTCCGGCTCGAAGAAATGGAAAAACGCTTTATTCTGCTGGCCCTCGATAAAAATGAGGGTAACCTGAGTGCTGCGGCAGTAGCCCTGGGTATAACAAGGCAAACGCTATACAACAAGATAAGAAAATTCGGGATTGGGTAATTCCGGTCCGCAGTCCCAGAACATTATGAGAGGTTCCTTCCTTTTTAACATCCTGAGCCGCCTGCTTTTTATCATCCTGCTTGCCGCGGGAATCGGATACAGCGGCTTTGCCGCCCACTGCTGGCTGGTCGTGATGTTTTTAACCGTTATCCTGGTCGTGACGGTTTGCAGTCTGCTACACTATCAGAACCGGATCAACGAACAGATCAGCTATTTCTTTGAAGCGGTTAAGAATGAAGACTTCAGCCTGGTATTTCCCGAAAAAAAGGACGACCGGCTGATCCGGAAACTCAACCGGAACATGGCAGAGGTAAACCGGCAGATTCAGCAGATCAGCCTGAACCACCAGCGACAGGAGCAATATTTCAGGGCGCTGCTGGAACATGTGGGCACCGGGATCCTGAGCTTCGACGAAAGAGGCTTTGTGGTGCATGCCAACAGCTATATCAAAAAGCTGCTGGGAATGGAGCAGCTTACCCACCTCCGCCAGCTGGAGAAAGTAGACATCCGGCTGGCCCAGGCTTTCAGGCAGATGAAGGAGCGGGAGCAAAAACAGATCTCGTTCAACGGCAGCAGGGGCCAGATAAACCTGCTGGTGCAAACCACCGTTTTTAAAGCCGGGGAACAGCAGCTCATGCTGTTTTCTGTACAAGACATCAACCAGGAACTGGATGAAAAAGAACTGGACTCCTGGCTGAAGCTGATCAGGGTACTGACCCATGAAATCATGAATACCATTGCCCCGGTAACTTCTCTTTCGGAAAGCCTGGGTAATTACTACTTTAAAGACGGAAAGGTCATTTCCCGTGAGGAGGTCAGCGACAGGATGATTGCCCATACGGTACGCGGTCTGGAAGTGATCAGGGAACAGGGAAAAGGACTTGTCCGCTTTGTGGAGCTGTACCGCCAGTTTACCCGCATACCCAAACCGGAAAAAAAACCTGTAAGGGTGGATCAGCTGCTGGAAAGAACGGTCATTCTGAGACAAACGGAACTCGCAAAGGCCGGGATCAGTCATATGATCCGGCTGAAAAACCCGGAACTGCAGGTGCTGGCCGATGAAACACTGATTGCCCAGGTACTCGGCAACCTGCTGAAGAATGCCCTGGAAGCGCTGAAAGGCAGGGCCGGCGGACATATTGAACTGACAGCCGGCAAAAACGCTCAAGAACAGGTGGAAATTGCCGTACACGATAACGGACCGGGCATTCCGCCCGAACTGCTGAGCGATATTTTCGTTCCTTTCTTTACCACCCGGAAAGAAGGAAACGGCATCGGACTCAGCCTGAGCCGGCAGATCATGCGGCTGCACGGAGGTACCCTTTCGGTTCACTCCGTACCGGAACGGGAAACGGTCTTTACCATGCTTTTCTGAGCTGATTTTCCGGGCCTTGTTGGGGCAGGAAACAAACAAAAGAAGAAATCAAACGTATGGATCTGGGACTAAACTTTGGAGCCGGAGTTGAGTTTAACATGTTACAACTGGGTATTAACTACGGCTTGGGACTGACTGATCTGGAAAACGCCAGCGAAGCCAAATAC
>JBFWIL010000040.1:0-14614 GCA_050256015.1 Mangrovibacterium sp.
CACGGGTAAAAGGCAGGGATAAGAATGAAGTTCCTTCCAACTGTGAGATGAAAGGATACGATATTCCCATTTATAAAAGCGCCGGTTATCCGTTCCGGCCTCTCAACCCTCCTTTTGTGCCGCGCGATTATAACGCTGTCGGATCTTACCAGCATACTTTTATGATTCCTGAAACCTGGAAAGGGATGACGGTGACGCTTCATTTCGGGGGGGTAAGTTCTGCCTTTAAAGTGTGGGTAAACGGGAAATTTCTGGGATATGGCGAAGACAGTTGCCTTCCTTCCGAATTTAATGTGACGCCTTATCTGCAGGATGGAGAAAACATCCTTTCCGTCCAGGTGATCCGCTGGAGTGACGGCGCTTACCTGGAAGACCAGGACCACTGGCGGATGAGCGGCATCCAGCGGGAAGTTTATTTAATGGCCGAACCCAAATTGCGGATTGCCGATTTCTTTTATCATACCAGGCTCGACAAGGATTACCGGGATGCTGTGCTGAGTATCCGTCCGCGTCTGGACAATTTCACGGGAGATTCCGTAAAAGGTTATTGGATTAAGGCACAGCTGTACGACAACAATAATCGGCCGGTGCTGAAAGAAGAGTTGAAACGGACAGCCGGATCCATTGTCAATGAGTATTATCCGCGCCTGGACAATGTTAAGTTCGGACTGTTGGAAACAACCGTGAAGAACCCGGAAAAATGGAGTGATGAATGCCCGAACCTCTATACGCTTGTGCTTTCCCTTGAAGATGATAAAGGAAACGTTCTGGAGGCAAAAAGCTGTAAGTTAGGGTTCCGGAGCATTGCATTTGATCAAAATACCGGCAAGTTGCTGATCAACGGTAAAGTAACCTATCTTTATGGCGTTAACCGCCATGACCATGACCCGGTGAAGGGCAAAGCGCTTTCACGGGATGATATCCGCCGGGATATTCAGCAGATCAAACGATTTAATTTCAACTGCATCCGTACCAGCCATTATCCCAACGACCCTTACTTGTACGATCTGTGTGATGAATACGGAATATTGCTGATTGATGAGGCGAACCTGGAAACCCATGGACTGGGAAGCAGGTTAAGCGATGACCCTTCCTGGACAAATGCGTATATGGAACGTGTAACCCGGATGGTTGAACGCGATAAAAACCATCCGTCAGTTATTATCTGGAGCCTGGGTAATGAGTCGGGAAGGGGGCCGAACCATGCAGCCATGGCCGGCTGGGCGCACGATTATGATATTACCCGTCCGGTGCATTACGAGCCGGCACAGGGAAGTCCTCGTGAAGCCGGTTACATCGCTTACGGCGATCCTGGCTATCCGGAAGACCACTCGCACCGCATCCAGGTTCCCCTCGACCAGTATTACGTGGATCTGGTCAGCCGGATGTACCCGGGCTTGTTCACCCCCAGGCTGCTGATTGACCAGGCGGTGGACAACCGTCCCATCTTTTTTTGCGAATACTCCCATTCCATGGGCAATTCCACCGGCAATATGAAAGAATTCTGGGATATTTTCCGCTCCAACCCCCGGTTAATCGGGGGATGCATCTGGGATTACAAAGACCAGGGACTGTTGAAGAAAGATTCCCTGGACAATGAGTTTTATGCTTACGGAGGTGATTTTGGTGAAAAATTTCATGACGGTAATTTCTGTATTAACGGTATTGTTGCATCTGACGGACGTCCCAAGGCGGCTATGTACGAGTGTAAATGGGTGTATCGGCCTGCTGAATGTGAAATGCCGGATGCTGAAAAAGGTCTGATCAGCATTAAAAACAGGCATGCTGTAAAATCGCTGGGCGGTTATACGCCGGTACTGGAGATCCTGGAAGACGGCAGGGCGGTTGTCACAAAAGAACTACCGTCAATTAAACTGGAGGCAGGCCGGGACACGGTTATTTCAATTCAGTCATACCTGCCCAAAATGAAGGCAGACAGGGAATACCTGGCCAATCTGACGTTCTGCCTGGCTCAGGATGAACCGTGGGCTTCCAAAGGACATGTTGTTTCGTCCGGTCAGTTTGCCCTGACCGGACTGGCACAAGCTGTTGATCATCAGGGAAAATATCCGGATTTAAAACTTGCTGAAAATGATACGGCTTATCTGGTTACAGGGAAAAAGTTCAACCTGGCATTTGATAAGGCAGACGGGGCCCTGACTTCTTACCAACAGAACGGGCAGGAACAATTGTTTCGTCCGTTGCTGCCTCATTTTACCCGTCCGCTGACGGACAATGACCGAAAAGGCTGGAAACCTCAGGAAAAACTGAAAGCCTGGTATGATGTTAAACCGGAACTTACAAAAGTTTCTTCTGATAAAACAGTACCGGGGATCGTTACCGTAACAAGTGAATATTCGCTGATTGAAGGAGGAGCTTCCTGTGTGGTTTCGTATTCGGTCAACGGAGAGGGAGTAGTAAAAGTGGATTACCGGTTGAAAGCTTCTCCGGAACTGCCCCGTATTCCCAAGGTGGGTATGCAATGCGGTATTTTACGGAACTACGAACAGATTAGCTGGTATGGAAAGGGGCCCTTGGAAAATTATGTTGACAGGTGTTATGGCTTTGCTGCCGGAATTTATACCCTGCCTCTTGAAAAATTTATGGAACCTTATGTGATGCCCCAGGAAAACGGGAACCGGACCGATGTACGGTGGATGTTCCTTGCGGACAAACAGCAGAACGGCTTGCTGGTGGTTGCCGACAGCCTGCTGAGTATGAGTGCCTGGCCTTACACGGAGGAAAATATCAACCAGGCAAAACATACCAATGAACTGGTTGCTGCCGGTTTTATTACTTTGAATATTGACCTGATCCAGATGGGTATAGGGGGAAATGACAGTTGGTCGGACGTAGGAGCTCCTGTTGAGAAATATCAGCTTGCTCCGGGAAATTATCATTACAGCTTTTACCTCCTGCCTTGTCAAACGGCTATACCGGATATCGGATTAAAGGCCAAGGCAGTGCGGTTTTAGGGCTTGTATCATAACAGACTATATAAACAGATTAACTTACTCCTTTTATGAGAAATAAAATAAAAACAATCGTTTTGTCTTTGATGACGATTTGTCTGCTTGTATGGAGTTGTCAACAGACTGATCAGTTGAAACAGGATTTTCAGTCCCCTCCGCAGGAAGCAAAACCCTGGGTGTTTTGGTACTGGCTGGAAGGTGCCGTATCACGGGAAGGGGTCCATGCCGACCTGGTAGCTATGAAAGAGGCCGGGATCGGCGGTGCCTACCTGATGCCGATTAAAGGAGCAACCAATCCTCCCCGGATTGAAAAGCCGGTCATCCAGCTAACGCCGGAATGGTGGGAAATGGTGCTTTATGCCATGACCCGGGCTGACAGCCTTGGAGTTCAGTTGGCAATGCATGTAAGCGACGGGTTTGCTCTTGCCGGCGGGCCGTGGATCACCCCGGAACTTTCCATGCAAAAAGTGGTCTGGTCGTCTGTTCAGGTGGATGGAAACCGCCGTTTTAAAGGGCTTTTGCCTCAACCACAGGTCAATGAAGGTTATTACCGGGATATTGCCGTGTACGCTTTGCCAACTTCGGAAGAGACTGCCTTTTCCAGCCAGGCCCTGCGCCCCGGAGTCACGACAAGCATGCCCGGTGTCGATGCCAATTGCCTGGTTGACCGGGACAATCAAAAAGATTTCCGGTCAAAAGAACCGTGCTGGATCCAATATGCATTTAAACAACCGTTTACCTGCCGTTCAATTGCTGTTCGTACGGCAGGTAATAAGTTTGTCGGGGGAAGCAGTTATCAGTCACAACGCTTGTTGGTAAAGGTGAGTGATGATGGTAAGAATTTCCGGTCGCTTGGAAGGTTAAAGTCACCCCGGACCGGATGGCAGGACTGGGACGAAGACGTCACCCATGCGGTTGTCCCTGTAACGGCCCGGTATTTCCGTTTTTATTATGATCCGGAAGGTTCAGAGCCCGGAGCTGAAGATCTGGATGCGGCCAAATGGAAGCCGGAGCTTAAAATATCCAACATTGAATTGTCTTCATATCCGCATATCAACCAGTATGAAGGAAAGAGCGGGTTGGTGTGGCGGATCAGCGAGCGGACAAACACAGCACAGGTGCCTGATTCCGTGTGTGTGCCGATGGACAACATGCTGGACCTGACCCAATACCTCAAAGCAGACGGAACACTGGACTGGGAGGCGCCTCCCGGACATTGGACGATACTCCGCATGGGTCATACTTCGACCGGCCATAAAAATGAAACCGGCGGCGGGGGAAAAGGACTGGAGTGTGATAAATTTAACCCGGAGGCTGTTCAGGTTCAGTTTGAAAACTGGTACGGGAAAATTCTGGAAAAAGCCGGCCCTGAGATTGCCGGGAAAGTACTCCGTATTTTTCATGTGGATAGCTGGGAGTGCGGCAGTCAGAATTGGTCGCCGGTTTTTGCCGAAGAGTTTCAGAAACGCCGGGGTTATGATCTGATGCCTTACCTCCCCGTACTGGCAGGCATTCCGCTTCAAAGCGCCGATGTTTCCGAACGCTTCCTGCATGATGTCCGGCAGACCATTGCCGAACTGGTAGCCGATAATTTTTATCATACATTGGCTGGCTTGGTCCATCAGCATCAAATCGAATTTTCGGCAGAGTGTGTTGCCCCGACGATGGTCAGCGATGGCCTGCTGCATTACCGTGAGGTGGATATCCCGATGGGCGAGTTCTGGTTACGAAGCCCCACCCACGATAAGCCGAACGATATGCTGGATGCCATTTCAGGTGCACATATATATGGAAAACAGATGGTTCAGGCCGAAGCTTTTACGGAGATACGCATGGCCTGGGATGAACATCCGGCAATCCTGAAAAGCCTGGGTGACCGGAATTATGCCCTGGGAATCAACAGGTTCGTTTATCATGTGTTTATGCAAAATCCGTGGACGGACCGCAAGCCCGGGATGACGCTGAACGGGGTCGGCCTGATGTTCCAGCGTGATCAGACCTGGTGGAAGCCCGGGCGGGCCTGGGTAACTTATGCACAACGTTGTCAGGCGATGTTGCAAAGAGGAAAACCTGTTGCTGATATTGCGGTATTTACCGGCGAAGAAATCCCTTCCCGTTCCGTGTTGCCGGACCGTTTGGTCCCTTTCCTCCCTGGCATTTTCGGAAAAGATGTGGTTGAAAAGGAAAAGTTACGGTTGAAAAATGAAGGAACGCCGGTTGCCGAAATGCCTGACGGCGTATATCATTCCGCGAATATGGCCGATCCTGTCGATTGGACTGACCCGTTGCGGGGCTATGCCTATGATTCCTTTAATCCGGATGCTTTGTTGCGTTTAGCCAATGTAAATAATGGGCGCATTGAATTGCCGGGCGGTGCCAGTTACCGTTTACTGGTTATTCCCGGCGCACGAAAAATGATGCCCAATGGCAAAGCAATGAGCCCCGGGGTGGCTTCGCGATTGCTGGAACTGGTTCAGCAAGGGGCTACCATCCTGGTGAATGAACGTCCGGAATATGCTCCGGGCCTGCAGAATTACCCGGCAAGCGACGATACTTTAAAGCAACTGGTCTCAGCGTTGTGGAACGGTGAGCCTGAAGCGGTGACTGATGCTGACGGAGGGAGTTTTCAAATGTGGAAAGTCGGGAAAGGCCGGGTCGTCCAGGGGCCGTACCGGGCCGCTTCTTTCAGCGGTCTGGGGATCGACCGTGATGTGGAACTGACGGAATCCGGAGCGTATGCAGGGTATATGGCCTGGAACCACCGGGTTGACAAGGGAACGGATATTTATTTTATCTCAAACCAGGAAAATCAAATGCGCGGGGTTGAGGTTTCACTGCGGGTAAGTGGCAGGCAGCCCGAATTATTCGATCCGGTAACCGGTGAAATACAAAAGGCCAACGATTGGAAAATAGAGAATGGCCGGACGGTGATCCCGCTGCGATTCATGCCTAATGGTTCTATATTCATCGTTCTGCGTCAACCGGCCTCAAAAACAGAAAGCCATGACGGGAAAAACAGGAAAGAGATGCAGCCGGAGATCACTTTAGATTCTCCCTGGAAGGTTTCCTTTGACCCGCTGTCCGGTGGTCCGGAAGATGATATTGAATTTGATCGGTTGACGGACTGGACGACAAGCCCGGAAGAAGGTATCCGGTTTTATTCCGGAACGGCAAATTATCAGACAACTTTCAAATGGGAAGGTATGCCGGATAAAAACAAACAGTACTGGCTGGAACTGGGAGAAGTGGACAACATTGCTGAAGTTTGGGTGAACGGGATTTCCTGCGGCGTGGCCTGGACTCCTCCATTCCGGGTAGATATTACGAAGGCAATAATGCCGGGTGAAAATCAATTGGGCATTGAGGTGACCAATACCTGGGCCAACCGGATGATTGGCGATCACAGTCTGCCCGAAGATCAACGGGTTACCTGGACCAATGCGCCTTGCCGGCTGGAAGGTAAACCTTTATTGAAAGCCGGATTGCTTGGCCCGGTAATAATCAGTTCAGTTTCAAAATGACTATAATCTTGATGTGATATGAAAACGCCTTATCTTATTTTATTGATTTCCGGTTGCTTTTTTATGGCCTTACAGTCTGTGGCGCAGGATGATGAACTGGGAAGTTGCAATATTACCTGGACATTCCAGAGCCGCAATTCCTCCGGGTCCATGCCGTGTGGCGGAGGCGATATCGGCCTGAATGTATGGGTTGAAAACGGCGACCTGCTTTTTTATATGTCGCGGAGCGGCACGTTTGATGAGAACAATGCTTTTCTGAAGCTGGGGCGGGTTAGGCTTCACCTGACACCTAATCCTTTTGAGGGCGATGAGTTTGAACAGCGGTTGAACTTACAGGACGGTTCGGTTTATATCAGCGGAACCAGTGGGGGTTTAAAAGCGAAAATACACCTGTGGGTGGATGTTTTCCGGCCGGTCGTTCACCTGTCCGTAAAAAGCAATAAACCGGTAGAAGCGGTGGCCGGCTACGAAAGCTGGCGATACAAAGACCGGTTGCTGAAGGGAAAAGCCAATAATGCCAATTCCTATAAATGGGGAGCTCCGGATAATTTGAAAACCCTGAAAGACAGCGTGATCTTCCAGGATGACGGCATCTTGTTTTATCATCGTAACCCGGATGAGACGGTCTTTGATGTGACGGTGAAACAGCAAAAGATGGAAGCGGTGAAATTGGAAATGTTTAACCCGTTAAAAGGCCTGACATTTGGCGGATTAATGCGTGGTGAAAAGATGGTCCCTGCCGGCATTTATTCAGGGAAATATGTTGATACAGACTACAAAGGATGGAAGCTTAAAAGCCAGTCGCCGTCCCGTGAACATGAGGTGGATATTTTTATTTATAAAGAACAGGTTAAGGATATCGGGCAATGGAAAGCCGGCTTGCAGAAGCTGGTCAGCGAGGTGAAACCCGATAAGCGCGACTCATGGCAAAGAACCCGGGAATGGTGGCAACAATTCTGGCAACGAAGTTTTGTCTTTATCCGTCCTGATCAGCCCTCGGCAGCGGATCCTGTCTGGCAGGCCGGCAGGAACTACCAGTTATTCCGTTACATGCTGGGCTGTAATGCCTACGGGGATTATCCGACCAAATTCAACGGCGGGCTTTTTGCTTATGACCCTGTGTTTACGGATTCCGCCATGCATTTCACGCCCGATCACCGCAATTGGGGAGGAGGGACTTTTACCCAGCAAAACCAGCGTCTGGTTTATTTCCCGATGCTGAAAAGCGGTGATTTTGATCTGATGAAACCCCAGTTTGATTTTTATCTGCGGGCGCTCCGTAATGCCGAACTCCGCAGCGAGATTTACTGGGGGCACAAAGGGGCCTGTTTTACCGAGCAACTGGAAAACTTCGGTTTGCCTGATTTTGCTGAATATGGCACAGACAGGCCGGCCGGATTTAATCCGGGTATGCAACACAATGCCTGGCTGGAATACCAGTGGGACACGGCGCTCGAATTTGGGCTGATGGAACTGGAGGCAGAACGGTACACCGGGCAGGATATTTCTCAATATCTGCCTTTTATTGAAAGTTGCCTGACTTTTTTTAATGAACATTACCAATACCTGGCACGCAAACGGGGAATGAAAACCTTTGATGGGAATGGAAAATTAGTCTTGTTCCCGGGGTCAGCCTGCGAGACCTATAAAATGGCTTATAATTCCACATCAACGATCGCTGCATTGAAAACGGTATTATCCCGTTTACTGGAGTTGCCTTCCGGCTATTTGACGTTAGTGGAAAAAGAAAAATGGCAGGCCATGCTTGACCGCATTCCGGAGATCGGGTTCCGTGAATGTCAGGGGCACCGTACCATCGCACCGGCCTGGCTGTGGGAACGGATCAATAATGAAGAGACGCCGCAACTGTACCCGGTATTCCCGTGGGGAATATACGGTATTGGGAAACCCGGTTTGGATGTGGCTGTAGATACCTGGAAGTATGATCCTGATGTCCTCCGGTTTAAAAGTCATGTGGGCTGGAAGCAATATAACATTTTTGCGGCCAGGCTGGGCCTGACCGATGAGGCGGCAGCATTGACGGTCGCCAAATTAAAGGATTCGGGCCGGAGGTTCCCGGCATTTTGGGGCCCCGGATTCGACTGGGTGCCCGATCATAACTGGGGCGGATCGGGCATGATCGGGATGCAGGAAATGTTGCTCCAGACAAACGGGAAGAAGATTTATCTGTTCCCGGCATGGCCAAAAAACCGGGACGTTCATTTTAAATTGCATGCGCCTTACAACACAACGATTGAAGCTGTTCTGAAAGAAGGGAAAGTGGAATTACTGAAAGTAAGCCCTGAATCCAGAAAAGCTGACATCATCAATTGTTATCAAAATAGATTAACAGATCGTTAGGAAGAGTTAAAATTTATCCATTTAGCTATTTAACCATGAAGCCATCAATCCATCAATCCATCAATCCATGAGACTCTCTCATAAAGACCGTTTTTTTGCAACAATTAACTATCAGCCGACAGATCGTCCGGCTTCCTGGCTGGGATTGCCTGTCCCCGGGGCGGAAAAGGCCCTGCTGCATCATTTTGGCGTAAGCACGGCCGGTCAGCTCCGGAAGGTGATCGATGACGACATTTATCCGGTGGAAGTGCCATACAGCCATCCGCCGGCCAATCATATTGCCTGTGCTTTTGATTTTGCCAGAACCAGTCATCCGGATACGCCTGATGAGCGTACGCTGACTGCTCCCGGCTTTTTTGAGGATTATGCCGATCCGGCCGATGTGGATCGTTTCGACTGGCCTGATCCGGAAAAGCACATGGACCGGGAGGAAGCCTTGCGCCGGGTGAAAATGGCAGGAGAAGATCACGTGCGCATGGGCATCCTGTGGAGTGCCCATTTTCAGGATGCCTGTTCAGCCTTCGGCATGGAACAGGCCCTGATTACCATGCTGATGAACCCCGGCATGTTCCGGGCCGTGATTGACCGGATCACCCGTTTTTACCTGAGGGCCAATGAACTGTTCTATGAGGCGACCAAAGGCTATCTGGATGCCGTACTGATAGGGAATGACTTTGGCAGCCAGACCGCTCTGATGGTCGATCCGGAGATGCTCCGCGAGTTTGTGTTTCCGGGAACCCGGCTGCTGATAGAACAGGCCAAAAGTTACGGGCTGACCGTGATGCATCATTCCTGCGGATCCGTTTTCCCGGTTATCGACGATCTGGCCCGTCTGGGGGCGGATGTCATTCATCCCATTCAGGCCCGGGCTGCCGGCATGGATGCTGCTCATCTGAAAAAGCATTTTTACGGCAGGGTGGCTTTCTGCGGAGGAGTGGATGCACAGTTCCTGCTGGTGCAGGGAAAAACCGGGGAGGTGAAGCAACGGGTCGGCGAGCTGAAGAAGCTTTTCCCTACAGGGCTGATAATATCGCCCAGCCATGAGGCCATTCTGCCGGATATTCCCCCGGCAAATATCCGGGCTTTGTTTGAAAGCCTTAAACGGGAAAATTAGCCGGCCGGATGCGTATTACCGGCTCAGAGGAAATGGCTGATGCCGGGGGTTAAATGTCTTATGTAAAACTTATCCAGATGAAACGACGATTCGCACAGATGATCCGGCTCAGTCCGGAAGGGGCTGAAGCTTATATTGAACACCATGCGGCCGTATGGCCCGGTGTGCTGGCCACCATAAAAGCATGCCACCTCCAGAATTATTCCATTTTTGTCAATGACCTGGTGCTGTTTGCCTATTTTGAATACAACGGCGATGATTTTGAAGCCGACATGAAACGAATGGCGGCTGAGCCCGAAACCCGGCGCTGGTGGAATGTAGTCAAGCCGCTGATGGATCCGCTGGAAAAACGAAAACCAGGCGAATTCTGGAGTGATATGACGGAAATATTCCATCTGGATTAGTCCCCGAACAGCCGGTCCTTCAGAAAATCAATAAAACAACAAGCATACTAAAATGTAATTCATGTCAAATCCAATTATCGGCACTGCCATCCATGCTATCGGCGGGCTATCCGCTTCTTCCTGTTATATCCCATTTCACCGTACCAGAAACTGGTCATGGGGGTCCTTCTGGCTTATACAGGCCCTGTTTGCATGGATCCTGATGCCCCTGATGGTCGGATGGCTTACCGTGCCACGGTTTTTTACCGTGCTGGCCGAAGCTCCTCCCGCTGCCCTCTGCCCGGCTTTTTTACTCGGAGCCGTTTACGGATTCGGAAGCATGTCTTTTGGTATGGCCATCCGCCATATAGGCTATTCGCTGACATATACCCTGTCAATCGGTATTTCGGCTGTCCTGGGAACCCTCATGCCTCTGTTGATATTCGGCGGATGGCAAAAATATTTCTGCCGGCCGGGAGGAATGACAGTGCTCGTCGGTATGATGCTTTCGGTGCTGGGGGTGGCGCTGTGCGGATGGGCGGGATTCCGGAAGGAAAAGGAAATAAGCCGGATGGAAGGAATGAAAACAGAGTTTAATATGATCAGCGGACTGATCCTGGCTATTATCGGAGGGGTGCTCTCGGGGGTGTTTAATATATCACTGGAATACGGACAACCCATAGCAGACATGGCAGCCGGATACGGGGCCGGCCGCTTTGAGGGAAATGCCAAACTGATCGTTTCCACTTCCGGTTGCTGGCTGGTTAACCTGATCTGGTTTACCGTGGCCGGAATCCGACAGAAAACCCTGGGCGAATTTGTGCCGAATACAAGGCTGCATGCTTCGGTAATATTGAAAAATGTTATGTGGTCAGCCATGGCAGGAACACTCTGGTTCTTCCAGTTCTTCTTTTACGGACTGGGCCATATACAGATGGGAAAATTTCAGTTTGCAAGCTGGGTGATGCACATGTCCATGCTTATCTTTTTCAGCTATGTGATCGGAGTGATCAGGAAAGAATGGAAAAACCTGAGCCGAAAGACTTACATACTCCTGATGACAGCGCTGATAATACTGATAGCATCATTCTGTATCATTGCATCGGGAAGCATGCCTGGATAACAACAATTATATTTACGGTATAGCTCGGGTTAATCTAAAACCTGTTTTTAAGTCACTCTTACAGCAAAATACTGTTGATCAACACTTTATAACCAACTATACAGAATGGACCTGGAACGTATATTTTTTACATAATACCAATCTTGCTTAGCCATGTACAAACTTTAATAAGGCAGAAGTATGAAGAAAGAATAATTCTTTTATATTTTTGGATCAGATATTCGCAGTATAATGGCAGATGGAACTTTGCATAATGTCGATAAAGCTCTGATCGATGAGTTTGCCCTCGGAGATATGAGAGCTTTTGACATTATCTATGAAATATTCAATGCCAAACTGCAGAAATTTGTATTCACTCTTGTAAAAACAGAGGCTGAAACTGAAGAAATTGTCCAAGATGTATTTGTTAAAATATGGGAAAATCGGGGAAAATTAAAAAATCATACATCATTTGAAAGCTATCTTTTCTCTATAGCCTATCATACTACTATCAGCCTTTTACGGAATAAAGTAAAAGAAACCAGGTATGTCGAGTATGTCAAATCGGTACAGATCGAAATTGAGGAACCTGAGAATGAAGCAAATATTACAGCCGAAGAAATCAATAAAACGTTAAATCTTCTGATTGAAAAAATGCCACCAAGGCAGCGTGAAGTTTTTAAAATGAAACATTTCGAAAATTTTACTTATAGGGAAGTAGCAGAGAAACTTCACATTTCAATCAATACAGTTGAAAATCATCTTGTCAAAGCACATAAATTCCTCAAAAAAAACCTGGGCAGGAATTATCTGGCTGTTTTCCTGTTTATCCAGCTCTTTTATTAAAATAATTAAATCCGGAATAGTGGTTTCTGAAATTTCTGCGTCTAACATATGAATTAACCAATTTTTGGTTATTCTAATTCTGGTTACGCAGGAGTATGGATAAAAAGCTTTTAAAAAAATTTATTACCAATAAATGTACGTCAACTGAAGTTGATAAAGTTTTCAGATGGGTACAAAAACAGTCTGACCAGGCGTCAGGTAAGATTTTATTTAAAACTTTCTGGGATGAGATCAAAGCAACAGATAAAATGGACAAAAATCTTGCCCTTAAACGTCTGGACAGAATTCACCACATCATCAATATCAGAAAGTCAGAACAAATCGCAACATCCATTTTTAGAAAAAAAAGATTCCTGATACAGCTCATTTCAAAAGCCGCAGCCATACTATTAATTCCGGTGATAACATTATTTATATATACCCGTTTCATCCAGCCGGAGCGGATTGATTATCAATTAAATGAAATTATTTCACCTTCCGGCTCCAGGACTTTTCTAGAATTATCTGATGGAACAAAAGTCTGGCTTAATCATGGCAGTAAAATGATTTATCCACAGATTTTTACTGGAAAAATAAGAACGGTAAAGTTATCGGGTGAAGGATATTTCGAAGTTGCCCACGATAAAACCAAGCCATTCATCGTTGAAACGGGAAATATGGCAGTCAAAGCCGTCGGTACGGCCTTTAATGTAAAGGCCTATCAGGATGATGTTGATTTCGAGACCACCTTGGAGACAGGTAAGGTCATTGTCCTCAAAAAGGCTCCAAATAAAAACCTAACCGTTTGTGAAATGTCTCCCGGACAACATCTCATTTTCAACAGCATCTCCAATTATTATTCAATAGAAACAGGGGAATTAGCCAAATATGTTTCCTGGAAGGAAGGAAAACTTGTATTTAATGACGATCATATGGATCAGGTAGCCCAAAGGTTGTCACGATGGTACAATGTAGAAATAGACATAAAAGATCCGGATGTCAAAAAGTTGACATATACCGCTACTTTCATTGATGAATCACTGGATCAGATTCTTGAAATGCTTGAAGTGGTAACGCCGATTTCATTCACTATTCAGGAAAGACAGAAAATGCCCGACGGTACTTACTCTAAAAAGAAAATATTAATTGAAAAAAAGAAAGCAAAAAAACAATTATAAATAAAAGTAGTGCTTATGGAAAAATAGACAAAAGCAGGGCAATGCCCCCCATTACCCTGCTCGTAAATTAAAAAAACACCTTTAAAAGTGATTTCTATTAAAAACAGAACAAAAGTATGAAAAAAAACATTCGTTTTGCCCTGAAGGCAAAAAATGCGTGTTTAACGCATAAACATTTATTAATGATGAAATTAACAGTCTTTCTATTATTGTTTACGGTCATTCAAAGTTTAGGGATAGAATCTTATTCTCAGGAAACAAAGTTTAACCTGAACTATAAAAACAGTTCTCTGAAAGAAATACTCGTATCAATTGAAAACCAAAGTGAATTCTATTTCCTTTACAGCTCAAAGATTGTTGATGTTGACAGAAAGATCAATGCAATCAGCATCCATGGGAAAAATATCCTTGAAACGCTGGATGAGATATTCAAGGATACTGATATTTTCTACACAATCAAAAACCGGCAAATACTTTTGTCATGTGAGAATGATCAAAGCATTGCGGTTAACAGTAATCAGCAACAAAGATCTGTTTCCGGCAAAGTCACTGATATTTCGGGTCTGCCGCTTCCGGGCGTAACGGTAGTTGTGAAAGGAACTACGCAGGGAACGATAACGGATATTGATGGCAATTATGCGCTGAGCCATATTCCGGGTGATGCCATTTTGTTGTTTTCTTTCGTGGGAATGAAAGCGCAGGAAATATCGGTGGCCGGAAAAACTGTGATCAATATTGCAATGGAGGAAGAAACGATAGGATTGGATGAAGTTGTGGCAATAGGATACGGAACAGTCAGAAAGAGTGACTTAACCGGGGCGGTTGGCGTAATAAAAGCAGACCGTTTGGATCAACAAATTAATACAAATGTCGGTTCGGCATTGCAAGGAAAAATGGCTGGAGTATCTATCGAAGCATCTGGTGGCCTTCCGGGGTCTGAAATGAACATTCAGATACGTGGAGCCGGCTCGTTAAACAATAACCTTCCCCTTATTTTAGTTGATAATATTCCTGTGACCTCATTAAACAATATAAATCCGACAGACATTGAATCTATGGAAGTTTTAAAAGATGCTTCTGCAGCAGCTATTTACGGGTCAAGGGCCGCTAATGGGGTCATCTTGGTCACGACAAAAGGAGGAAAGAAGGGACCTGTTA
>JBFWIL010000041.1:0-14490 GCA_050256015.1 Mangrovibacterium sp.
TAAAATATTCGGTCCGGGAAACCAGTATGTCATGGCAGCCAAGCAACTGGTCAGTCTGAGTCAGACGGCCATCGACATGCCCGCAGGCCCCTCCGAAGTAGCCATCCTGGCCGATTCATCGGCCAATCCCGAATTTCTGGCTTCCGATCTGCTCTCCCAGGCCGAACACGGTCCCGACTCGCAGGTTCTTCTGATTACCGGATCAGAAAAACTGGCCGACCGGGTGGAAGAAGAGTTGCAGCAGCAGCTGACCGGGCTGAGCAGGAAAACAATTGCCAAGAAAGCATTGCAAAACAGCATATGCATCATTCTCGACCGAGAGGAAGACCGGATCAGCCTGCTCAATGCCTACGCCCCGGAACACCTCATCATTGCCACGCAGAACCATCTTACACTGGCTGAACGGATTATAAATGCGGGCTCGGTATTCCTTGGAAACTACTGTCCGGAAAGCGCAGGCGACTATGCATCCGGAACTAACCACCCCCTGCCGACAAACGGCTGGGCCCGTTCATACAGTGGTGTTAACCTGGACAGCTATCTGAAAAAAATCACCTTCCAGAAAATTACCCGGGAAGGCCTCCGTGAGCTGGGCCCCGTGATCCAAACCATGGCCGAAGCCGAACAGCTGGATGCACATAAACAGGCTGTAACGGTGAGACTCAGGGAAATTCAGGAAAGCCAATAATCCCCATTCCGTCAAAACACAGAACAACCGACTATGAAACTGGAACAACTCATAAGGAAAAATATTAACCGGCTAACCCCCTATTCCTCTGCACGAGATGAATTTTCAGGAGAAGCCATGGTTTTTCTGGATGCCAATGAAAATCCGTTCAACGCCCCCTACAACCGGTACCCCGACCCCTTGCAACGCAAGCTGAAAGAAAAAATAGCGGGAATCAAGGCGTGCCGGCCTGAACAGATCTTTCTGGGAAACGGCAGCGATGAACCCATTGACCTGCTCTTCCGGGCATTTTGTGAACCAGGGCAAGACAACATGGTCAGCATCAGTCCGACATACGGCATGTACCAGGTCGCCGCAGAGATAAATGATGTGGAAGTCCGCAACATCCGACTGAAAGAAGATTTCCGTTTCCTGGCTGCAGATTTATTGGATGCCGCAGATAAAAACACCAAACTGGCTTTTGTCTGCTCCCCGAACAATCCGACAGGCAACCTGCTGGAAAGGGAGGAAGTGATGAAGCTGATCCGGGAATTTCAGGGTCTGGTCGTCATGGACGAAGCTTACACCGATTTTGCGCCAGGGGCGAGCCTGTTGCCAGAACTGGACCGGCATCCGGGACTGGTGCTTCTTCATACCTTTTCCAAAGCCTGGGGGATGGCCGGAATACGGCTGGGCATGGCTTTTGCCGATCCCCGGATTATTGCCGTTCTCAACAGAATAAAATACCCCTACAACATCAACATGCTGACCCAGCAAAAAGCCATGGAGCTACTGGATCAGGAAACGGAAAAAACAAGCTGGGCCGAGCTGCTTGTCCGGGAGCGTGAAAAACTGGCAGGCAAGCTGGCGTCTCTTCCCTTTGTGGAAAAAGTCTATCCCTCAGCGGCCAACTTTCTGCTGGTACGAATGCAAAATGCCCGTAGCGTATACCGGTTTCTTACTGACTGCGGGATAATTGTAAGGGACCGTTCAAAAGTAATCCTTTGCGAAGAAAGCCTGCGTATTACCATTGGAACACCGGAAGAGAACCATATCCTGACGGAAAAACTGATTGCGTGGAGAAACAGACAAAAACGATAAAAAAAGCTATTATAAAAAGACTTATAACACACAGACAATTGAAAAAATAAACACAGAGTATATGAAACGAGCTTTGTTTATAGACCGCGACGGCACACTGATCGCCGAGCCGGAAGATGAGCAAATTGACTCCCTGGAAAAGCTTGAATTTATCCCGGGCGTATTCCGGAACCTGTATCAGATAGCCCGTAACCTGGATTATGAACTGGTCATGGTGACCAACCAGGACGGACTGGGCACGGCCTCCTTTCCCGAAGAAAACTTCTGGCCGGCACATAATAAAATGCTCCGGGCCCTGGAAAATGAGGGAGTTGTCTTTCAGGACATACTGATAGACCGTACATTTCCCCGGGAGCAGGCCTCGACCCGGAAGCCGGGAACCGGCCTGATGAAACGCTACATGAACGGCAATTATGATCTGGCCGGCAGTTATGTAATCGGCGACCGGCTTACCGACATTGAACTGGCCAAAAACATGGGAGCAAAAGGGATTCTGCTGAATGACGGCAGCCTGCAGCAACAACTGGAAAAACAAGGACTGGCCTCCTGGTGTAAGCTGGTTACCAACAGCTGGGATGACATCTATGCCCGGGTGGCAACCTCCGAACGAACCGTGGAAATCTGCCGCAACACAAAGGAAACACAGATCAGGATACTGCTCGACCTGGACGGAACCGGCAAAAGCGAAATCCGTACCGGACTGGCTTTCTTCGACCATATGCTTGAGCAGATTGCCAGACATGCCGGGGTTAATCTTTCGATCTGCGTGAACGGGGACCTGCAGGTCGATGAACATCACACCATCGAAGATACCGCTCTGGCCCTGGGCGAAGCCTTCCGGAAGGCCCTGGGCGACAAGCGGGGTATCGAACGATATGGCTACAGCCTGCCCATGGACGACTGCCTGGCCCAGGTCGTACTCGATTTCGGAGGACGTCCCTGGCTGGTATGGAACGCCTGCTTCAAACGCGAAAAAGTCGGCGACATGCCTGCCGAAATGTTCTTTCATTTCTTTAAATCCTTTTCCGATACGGCACTGGCCAATATCCACATCCGGGCGGAAGGACAAAACGAACACCATAAGATAGAAGGAATCTTCAAGGCACTGGCCAGGGCAATCCGCATGGCCATCCGCAGGGATGTCCACAACACGGAACTCCCATCTACCAAGGGTACCCTTTAAGCATGAACCCGGCAAACCGGTTCCGGCAGGAAAAAGCAAACTCCTGCCGGCCAATTACGGGAAACATGTCGGGAAGATAGGGTAAAACTGGCTATGCGAATCGGGGCGAAGCAAAAATCCGTGAAGCGAATTCCATTCCGTTGATTGTTTGATGAAAAATACTGTCTCCAATACGAGATCTGCAGTCATTATCTTATTTATAAATACAAACAAATGAAAAGTATAAAGCCATTACGCGATAAAAAAAACACTGCCATTCTGCTTATCCATTGTCCCGACAGGCAGGGCATTCTGGCCACCGTAACCGAATTTCTGAACCGGAATAACGGGAATATCATCAACCTCGACCAGTACGTGGACAGGGTGGAGAAGATATTTTACATGCGGGTGGAATGGGAGCTGAAAGGCTTTAACATTCCTGCCGAAAAGATCGGAGAATATTTTGAAACACTTATCGCCAGTAAACTGAATATGGTATGGACCCTTTACTTTTCCCGCGACATCCCGCGTATGGCTATCTTCGTTTCCAATCTTTCCCATTGTCTGTTTGATATCCTTTCCCGCTATACAGCCGGAGAGTGGGATGTGGAAATTCCGCTGATCATCGGGAACCACGAAGACATGCGGATGGTGGCCGAACGTTTTGGAATCGATTTTCACCACTTCCCGCTTAACTCGGGCAACAAAGCCGGACAGGAAGAAGCCGAAATTAAGTTGTTGCGGGAAAACAGAATTGACTTTATCGTGCTGGCCCGCTACATGCAAATCCTTTCTCCTGTATTCGTAAAACAATTCCCCAACCGGATCATCAACATACACCATTCCTTCCTGCCCGCCTTTGCCGGGGCAAAGCCTTACCATGCCGCCCACGAACGCGGGGTCAAACTAATCGGGGCCACCAGCCACTATGTGACCAGCGAACTGGATGGAGGACCGATCATTGCGCAGGATGTGGCCCGGTGCAGTCATGCAGACACTGTAAAAAGCCTGATCCGGAAAGGACGCGACCTGGAAAAAATTGTTCTTTCAAAAGCCGTGTTTAACCACCTGCAGCGAAAAATACTGGTTTATCACAACAAGACCGTGGTGTTTAATTAACAGGCCCCGGACGCAAAAAACAAAAGGAATAAAACTTCGTGAAAATGAAAGAAAAGAGAATAAAGAAAAAGTAGCGCGTAGCAGAATCGAACTGCTATTTCCTGATTGAGAAACAGGTTTCCTAACCGTTAGAAGAACGCGCCGGATATGGATGCCACAAAAATAAACAAAAAACTGTTTCCCTATAAAAGAAAACAAAAAAATTCAACAATGAAACAAGCATATTCGCATCAAACAAAAAAGCTGACGGTCAGATTGGCTATGCGAATCGGAGCGTAGCGAATATCCGCGAAGTAAATTTCATTGCGTTATTGTACCATTAAAAAGCATTTTCGCAAACAAGAAAATTGTAATCAGCATTTTAAAATTTTGCCGGATGAACATTGTCATAATCAAATACAACGCGGGAAATATAGAATCAGTGAGCAACGCCCTGCTCCGGCTTGGCGTTAAGGCTGAGATCACAGCCGATCCCGAAAAAATCCGTACTTCAGACCGTATTATCTTCCCCGGTGTGGGCGAAGCCAGCACCACCATGGCTTATCTGCAAAAAGAAGGGCTTGACCGGCTCATATGCGGACTGAAACAGCCCGTGCTGGGCATTTGCCTCGGACTGCAGCTCATGTGCAGCTATACGGAAGAAGGAAACACCTCCTGCCTGGGAATATTCCCGGAGAAGGTACGGCGGTTTGTTCCGGAACCGGGCATGGAATACAGCACCAAAGTTCCGCATATGGGATGGAATACAATAAACAAACTGAAAAGCAGGTTGTTTGACCCTTCACTGGAAGGGAAACATGTTTATTTTGTACACTCCTATTATGCCGCAACCGGAAAGCATACGGCTGCCGTGACCAATTACATCACTCCTTTCAGTGCGGCTCTGCAGCGCGACAACTTTTATGCCACCCAGTTCCATCCCGAGAAGAGCGGAATTGTGGGAGCCCGTATACTGGAAAACTTTTTAAACTGCACAAAATCATGATTACCGTTATTCCTGCCATTGACCTGATCGGCGGCAAATGTGTCCGGCTGAGCCAGGGCGATTACAACCGGCAAACCACCTACAACGAGAATCCGCTGGAGGTAGCCATGATATTTGAAGATGCCGGCATTTCGCGGCTTCATCTGGTCGACCTGGACGGGGCCAGGGCCGGGCATATCGTTAACTACCGGGTACTGGAAAAAATCGCAGAAAAAACCGGGCTGACCGTCGATTTCGGGGGAGGACTCAGCAGTGAGGAAGACCTGCGCATTGCCTTCGCCAGCGGAGCCAGCATGGTCACCGGAGGGAGCATAGCCGTGAAAGACCGCCAACGCTTTACCGGCTGGCTTAAAACCCATGGTCCGGAACGGATAATACTCGGAGCAGACGCCCGCGACAATAAAATTGCCTTATGCGGCTGGCAGGAAACATCCGAACTGCCCATTCTGGATTTTATCGGCAATTATGTCAGCGAGGGTATCCGGAAAGTCATATCTACCGACATTGGCCGGGACGGCATGCTTTCAGGGCCGGCCACGAAGCTCTACCTTTCCATCCTGGAAAAATTCCCCGGGCTTGAACTGATTGCCAGCGGCGGCATCAGTTCCATGGACGATATCCGGCAACTCGACAAGCTGGGTGTTCCCGGAGTGATAACCGGCAAAGCCATATATGAAAAAAGGATCAGCCTGAAGGAGATCAGCAGCTTTATTTCCGGCCAGGCCAGCCCAAACCCGTAATTATTTAATAAAAGAACATGTTAGCCAAGCGCATTATTCCCTGTCTGGACATTAAAGACGGGCAAACCGTAAAGGGAATCAACTTTGTGAATATACAAAATGTAGGAGACCCTGTAGAGCTGGGAGCGCTCTATGCACAACAGGGCGCCGACGAACTGGTTTTCCTGGACATCACAGCCACCCACGAAAAACGCAAAACTCTCGTGGACCTGGTCAGGCGGATTGCCCGGGAGCTGAACATCCCTTTCACCGTAGGTGGAGGTATCAGTGAACTGAAAGATGCCGATGCTCTGCTGAGTGCCGGGGCCGACAAAATCAGCATCAACTCTTCGGCCGTCCGTAATCCCGGGCTGATTGATAAGCTGGCACGTAATTTCGGCAGCCAGTTTGTGGTGGTGGCCATTGACGCGAAAAACTATGCCGGCCGGTGGACCGTCACGGTAAACGGCGGACGCATCCCTACCGGGCTGGAACTGTTCAGCTGGGCCCGGGAAGCAGAAGACCGTGGAGCCGGAGAAATTCTCTTTACCTCCATGGACCATGACGGTACAAAAAACGGATTTGCCAACGAAGAACTGGCCTGTATGGCCGGGATGCTCAAAATACCCATTATCGCTTCGGGCGGAGCCGGAACCATGGATCATTTCGTGGAGGTATTCTCTAAAGGTAAGGCTGATGCCGGACTGGCAGCCAGTATTTTCCACTACCGCGAAATAGGCATAAGCCAGCTGAAAGCATATTTAAGGCAGGCAGGAATTGCCGTCCGGTGAATCTTTTGCATCTTTGCATGAATGCCGGTTCACTTTCCACGGGGAAAAAAGCCGGACCAAATCGTTAAAAACGCAATAAAAACCGCGAATGCGACCCATAAATAATTAACAAACAGAACATGAAGATCGAAAAACTGGATTATAACAAACAGGGGGGACTGATCCCTGCAATTATACAGGACCATACCACCGGAAAAGTGCTGATGCTGGGCTACATGAACGAAGAAGCCCTGGCCAGAACAAAGGAGACAGGCAAAGTTACTTTTTACAGCCGCAGCAAACAACGGCTGTGGACCAAAGGCGAGGAAAGCGGAAATTTTCTTCATCTGGTCAGCCTGGCTGCCGACTGCGACAGGGACAGCCTGCTTGTTCAGGTCAATCCCGCCGGACCGGTTTGTCATACCGGCAGCGACACCTGCTGGAACGAAAACAACCGGGCCGACGATCTGCTTTTCCTGAAATACCTGCAAGATTTTATTGACCGGCGCAAAAAAGAAATGCCTGAAGGTTCCTATACCACTTCCCTGTTCCGAAAGGGAACACGAAAAATCACGCAAAAAGTCGGTGAAGAAGCCGTGGAAACCATTATCGGAGCCATGGCCAACGATGACGAGAACTTCCTCTATGAAGGAGCCGACCTGATGTATCACCTGATTGTGCTGCTGAGCCACAAAGGGTACCGGATTGAAGACCTGGCCCGGGAACTGAAAAAAAGACATCAGTAAGCCGGTTCAACAGCCGGCCGGTTCTTCATCCCTTTATGCCGACAGCAATTGTCCCGTATGCCGGGAACTCCCTTGTTAAGTTATGGTCAAGAATAAAAGAGATACGGATCAGGCTGGGAAATTAAACGTATCTTTGCGCTCCAACTGGGGAGAACATATATGCAAAAGATCAGGAACATTGCCATTATTGCGCACGTCGACCACGGAAAAACCACGCTGGTAGACAAGATGATATACTACTGTCACATTCTGAAAGACCATGAAAAGAAGCAGGAACTTATTCTCGACAACAATGATCTGGAAAGAGAAAGGGGCATCACCATCCTGGCCAAGAATGTGTCGGTAACCTACAAAGGAGTTAAAATAAACATTATTGATACACCCGGGCACGCCGACTTTGGAGGAGAAGTGGAACGGGTACTGAACATGGCCGATGGCGTACTGCTGCTGGCTGATGCCTTTGAGGGCACCATGCCCCAAACCCGTTTTGTGCTGTCCAAGGCGCTTGCTCTCGGGTTGAAACCTATCGTGGTGATCAACAAGGTGGATAAACCCAACTGCCGTCCGGAAGAAGTGCACGAACAGGTGTTCGACCTGATGTTCAGTCTGGATGCCACCGAAGAACAGCTGGACTTCCCCACCATTTACGGCTCTGCGAAAGAAGGATGGATGACTCCGGACCTGAGCCTGCGGACCGACTCCATTGCTCCGCTGCTTGATGCCATACTCCAACATATTCCCGCTCCGAAAGACCATCCGGGTACCCCCCAGATGCTGATCACCTCGCTCGACTATTCCGCCTATGTAGGACGGATTGCCATCGGCCGGGTACACCGTGGCGAATTAAGGGAAGGCCAGATGGTGGCCCTGGCGAAACGCGACGGATCTGTAAAAAAGAACCGGATTCGTGAGCTGCATACCTTTAACGGTCTGGGCCGGCAAAAAATGAACTGCGTAAAAAACGGCGACATCTGCGCACTGGTGGGCATTGATGGCTTTGAGATCGGTGATTCCATATGCGACCCCGACAAGCCTGAACCGCTCGATCCCATTGCCGTGGACGAGCCCACCATGAGCATGGTTTTTACCATCAACGATTCCCCCTTCTTTGGCAAGGAAGGCAAATACGTCACCTCCCGTCACCTCAGGGAACGTCTCGAAAAAGAACTGGAAAAAAACCTGGCCCTGCGCGTTATCCCCGGTGAATCGTCCGATACGTTCACTGTTTATGGAAGGGGGGTCCTGCACCTTTCCATCCTGATCGAGACCATGCGCAGAGAAGGCTACGAATTGCAGGTCGGACAGCCCAAGGTCCTGTTCCGGGAAATCGGAGGCATCAAATGTGAACCGATTGAGGAAATGCATATCGATGTACCTGATGAATATTCGGGCAAAGTGGTCGAAATGGTTACTGTACGTAAGGGGGAAATGCAAAATATGGAACGAAAGGGAGACCGCATTCATCTGGAATTCCGGATCCCCTCCCGAGGAATTATCGGGCTGCGCACCAACATGCTGACCGCCACTGCCGGGGAGGCCGTCATGACCCACCGTTTCATGGAATACCAGCCCCTGAAGGGGGAAATTGAAGGACGCAAGAACGGATCGCTAATCGCCAAAGAACCGGGAACAGCCTTTGCCTATGCGCTGAACAAGTTACAGGACCGGGGCCGGTTCTTCATCGTACCCGGAGACGAGGTTTACGAAGGAATGGTCGTGGGAGAAAACACCCGTGCTGACGATATCACCATCAATGTCACCCAGTCCAAAAAGCTGACCAACATGCGGGCATCCGGTTCGGACGACAAAGTCAAGCTGGCCCCGCCCCTGTTGTTTAGTCTGGAAGAAGCCCTGGAGTACATCAATCAGGACGAATATCTGGAAGTTACCCCCAGAGCGTTCCGGATGCGGAAAATCCTGCTTCGGGAAGTCGAACGCAAACGGGGAAGCAAGATTAGCTAAAGCCGGGTTTTAGGTTGTTAAACATTTTTTTAGTACCCGATTTATCGTAACTTTTTCTGGTTATTCAGGATTAGCGTAACCAAAAGTCAGAATGTATGGAAACAAAAAAAATTTGCTCCATGGCAAATGCGACCATCCTGGCGAGCCAGAAAATAGTTCAATCGTTTAACGAAAACATCTTCGAACTCTCACGGATCCGCACCGACTGGACGCCTGCATATGCCAGGCAGCTCAGGGAGCGGATTGCCTCAGCAAAAGTGGCTTTCCTGCCGCATGAAACCTGTTGTAAACACGTTGGCAAGCAGCAGCATATCCATGAGCTCATGATCTCTTCCCTGAAGAGCATCAGTCTCTTGCGCGAGCTGATCAAAGTCGAATTTCGTGATGAGCCAAGATTTCAGAAACAGGTGTTCGAAGAACTCGGATACAATGACCTTTACAGTGAAGCAAAAAACGGAGATTACCGGAGCCTGTTTTACCTTGTGGAGACTTTTCACCGGAATATGAGTCCTTCCATCCGGGAGAAACTGATCAGCCGGACCATACCTATCTCCCTGGTTGACCGAGTTATTGCCTTCTATCCGGAGATGAAAGATTTCAAAGATTGTTTTGACCTGATCAACGGGTCCATGAACTTACCGCAAGAGGGAAAAGACGAACTCAACCGGATTTTTGCAGAAATCAAGGACATCTGCAGGGTGGTCTCCACCCACTACCTGCTTGACCCGATAAAGCGCGATCAGTTCTGCCTGTTTCGGGTGATGCACGGACTAAACCACTCCCTCCCCGAAACAATCCATGAGCAGATACAATAAGTTTCACTGAGGCCGGTGAAACTTACCCGGCTGCAGTATTATCCGTCTTCAGTGTCAAGGAGCTTCGAAATTCTCCCCCGACCCGCTATCCGTAACGGATTCTTCAGAAAATCCAGCTCTTTCTCCTGTCGGGGAAGGGGCCGGATCAGTTCCCTCTTTCAAGGGCTTCAGGTTTGGCGGAACCGTTTCATCCTGGAAATAGGGAAACACATCTGCAATATTGCTCATGCTCATGGCCGTAATGTGATAAGGCACCAAAATATAAGATAATCCCTCTTCCAGCCTTTGTAAAGCTTCCTTAAAATCATCGGCCGCAACCAGAAAATAATTGTTCACCTTTTTTTCCTTTCCGGCTTTCTCGTCAACGGTCACAATGCCGATCCGCGCCTTATACCAGTATTCTCCCTGCTCTGCCGGAAGAATTTCGATGATGTTTGACTTTTTAATGTTGTCCACCTGAAACTCTCCCCGTACAATCTGCTGCATCTGCCGGATAATCCTTGCTTCTGCATCCGTAAACGATACGGCATCCACCAGATACGATTCGTTTGCCTTTCTTTCCCGGCCGTCCGGATCGACTTTGACATATTTTACCTTGACTTCAAACCAGGTCTGCATAACTGCTCATTTTGAATTAAACTGCAAAGATATTTTCTTCAGCGGGCTGCAGCGACTTTTTTCGGAAATAGTTTTTCACAATCAGCAGAAATTAAATCGTCCGGGAAGCCGGCTGTCCATATCCACGTGCTATTTTATTGCCTTCGGCAAAAACACTTTCTGCTCTTGAGTGTTAATAAGTAAAAATTCAGACTTATGATTATTGGACTTCTGAAAGACACTGCCCCGGAATGCAGGACAGCTCTTTTGCCGGAACATATCAGGCTCCTGCGCAACCGGCAAGCAGAAGTGCTGGTTGAAAAAGATGCCGGCAGTCTGGCTTTCGCAACCGACACTGACTATACAAAAGCCGGTGCCCGGGTGGTTTCCCGTGAAGAAGTACTGGACCGGGCCCACCTGCTGGTTCAGACGGCCGCCCCCAGCGAAGCCCTCATCAACAGGCTTAAACCAGAACAGATTTGGCTCAGCGAATACAAACCCCTGTGGAACAAAAAGCTGGTCAGACAATTTCAAAAAAAGAGACTGACCAGTTTCAGCATTGACGCCATACCACGGACTACACGCGCCCAGGCGATGGATGTTCTATCGTCCATGGCTTCGGTCGCCGGCTACAAGGCCGTAGTGGAGGCTGCCGGACATCTGCCCTCCTTTTTCCCCATGTTCATGTCTGCCGCAGGAACCATCCGTCCGGCCAACGTACTGGTGCTGGGTGCCGGGGTTGCCGGCCTGCAGGCCATTGCCATTGCCCGGAAGCTGGGAGCCCAGGTTGAAGTTTTCGATGTACGGTCGGCCGTAAAGGAAGAAGTAATAAGCCTGGGCGCACGTTTTGTGGAAGTGGAAGGAGCCCTTGAAGATACCGCAGCCGGAGGCTATGCCGTTGAACAAACAGAGGAATACAAAAAACGGCAGCAGGAAGCCATCAATCAACATGCCGCCAAAGCCAACGTAATTATCTGCACGGCCCAGATTCCCGGGAAAACGGCACCAGTGCTGATTTCCGCTAAAGTAGTGGCCAGCATGCAACCCGGTTCAGTCATCGTTGATCTGGCCTCCTCAACCGGAGGAAACTGCGAGCTTTCCGAAGACAACAAGACCGTAATTAAACACGGGGTTACCATTACCGGCCAATCCAACTATCCGTCACAAATGCCCAAAGATGCCAGCCGGATGTTCGGTAAGAACACCACCAACTTTCTGGAACTGCTCATCGCAGAAGACGGCAGCCTGAAACTCAACTTTGAAGACGAGATTGTCAGAGGTACCTGCATCACCCACCAGGGACAACTACAGAGCGAACTTATCAAATTGTAATCAAATTAACCATGGAACAGCTACTGCAGTATTTTTATACCAACGAGGAAGCGATCTTCATTATTGCACTTTCAGTATTTCTTGGCATTGAAGTGATTTCCAACGTACCTTCGGTACTCCACACCCCTCTTATGTCAGGAGCCAACGCCATCAGCGGGGTTATTCTCATCGGAGGAATCATCCTGGTGGGACATGCAGACACCGGCCGGCTTTCGATCGACCTGATTCTTGGGATCCTAGCCGTCATCTTCGGCACGCTCAATGTAGCGGGGGGCTTTACTGTTACCGACCGGATGCTGGAAATGTTTAAAAAGAAAAAAACAGGAAGGACATCATGAATCAGCTAAGTGAATTACTGAACGGACCGCCGGCCACGACAGGCGATGCCATCCTGGAACTGAGTTATCTGCTCGCAGCTCTGCTTTTCGTATTCGGACTGAAACGGCTAAGTCACCCGGAAACAGCAAAAAAAGGAAACTTCTTTGCAGCCTCGGGCATGGTGCTGGCCATGATCACCACACTGCTCCTCCATAAAAACGAAGCCGGACATGGAATTCCCCTGACCAACACCGTCATCATCCTGTCTTCCATCGGGGTGGGAACAATTGCCGGCTGTATCATGGCCCGCCGGGTAAAGATGACAGCCATGCCCCAGCTGGTATCCTTCTTCAACGCTACGGGAGGTGCCGCCTCCATGCTGGTGGCCCTGCTGGAATTCCCGAATGCAGACATAAGTCAACCGGCTTCTATGCTGGTGACCTTGCTTGGACTGGTGATCGGGGCTATCGCCTTCAGCGGCAGCCTGATTGCCTACGGAAAGCTGGACGGGAAGCTGGGAGACATCCGCTCTTCGGCCATGACCTGGGTAAACCTGTCCCTGCTGGGGCTGACCGTGGGGCTGACCGTGTACATGCTGGTCAGCGGAAAAACTCCGGAACAGCTTGACCGGACACTTTACCTGCTGAGCACCCTGGCCCTGCTCTATGGCATTCTTTTTGTCATGCCCATCGGCGGGGCAGACATGCCCGTGGTGATCTCCCTGCTAAACAGTCTGACCGGTATTGCCGCCTCTATGGCCGGATTTATCTACAACAACCAGGCTATGATCCTGGGCGGAATCCTGGTGGGAGCCGCAGGGACCATCCTCACCGTGCTGATGTGTAAGGCCATGAACCGATCCCTGCTCAACGTTATAGTCGGGGCCTTTGGCCGTCCGGCGGGGCATGCAGCCGGCAAGGAAGGCGGCGAAATGAAAACGGCCACACTCAGCGATGCCGCCATCCTGCTCAGCTATTCCAAGAACGTGGTCATCGTCCCGGGGTACGGGCTGGCCGTAGCCCAGGCCCAGCATGCCTGTCGAGAGCTGGACACTCTGCTTTCGGGGCGGGGAGTCAACGTGCGCTATGCCATCCACCCCGTGGCCGGACGCATGCCCGGACACATGAACGTGCTGCTGGCCGAAGCAGACGTGCCCTACAGTCAGCTGGTAGAAATGGAGGCCATCAACCCCGATATGCCCAATACCGACGTGGTACTGGTCATCGGAGCCAATGATGTAGTCAATCCTGCCGCCATCACCGATCCTTCCAGCCCGATTGCCGGTATGCCCATCATCAGGGCCTTTGAAGCCAAAAACATCCTGGTTATGAAACGCGGAAGGGGGAAAGGTTACGCCGGAATTGAGAACGAGCTTTTTGTCGGAGAAAAAACCCGTCTGCTGTTCGGAAATGCCAGGGACAGTCTGCAGAAACTGATAAGCGAGATAAAAAACCTGTAAATACGACAGCCCGTTAAGGTGCAGTTTGCATGCAGCAATAAGAAGATTACAAAACTTCCGGTGTATATTTGTATCCTGCAAAAAGGAATCCGCATTTAACCTGAATGCTTGCGTAAAGGATAAACAAAAGACTTGACCATGAAAATTAACGGACTGATCGCCGGACTTATTCTGACCGTGCTTGTTCCAAAAGGGAATTATGCCCAGGGAAAAAAAGAACAGGACACTCTCATCTATTTCAGGGAAGACAGTCTGTTAACTGAAGACCTGCTGAGGCGTTTTTCGGATTGCCGGGAAGAGCCTGTTGCCAGCCTGCTTGTAGAGATCGGCCGTTCCCTGGTGGGAACCCCCTATGTTTCGCATACTCTGGAAAACGGAATTGAAGAAAAGCTGGTGGTTAACCTCCGGGAACTGGACTGCACGACCTTTGCCGAAAACTGCCTGGCCCTTGCCCGGACCATCCGTTCCGGGGAAACACAGTTCGGCTATTTTGTTCGCGAACTGCAGCACATCAGGTACCGCGACGGCCTGCGCCAGGGCTACCTCTCCCGGTTGCACTACTTCAGCGAATGGATCGGCAACAACGTCCAAAAAGGACTGATCGCTGAACCGGCCGCCTGTTTCGGCTCCACATTGGATGTTCAGGTCGGCTTTATGTATGCCCATTCCGGGAATTATTCCGTGCTGTCCTCAAATCCGGAGCTCGTACCGCTTCTCGTAAAACAGGAAAAAATTATA
>JBFWIL010000042.1:0-14311 GCA_050256015.1 Mangrovibacterium sp.
GCCGCAACCAAACCCGTATCGGAAGAATTACGGCTCAACTGGATAAGGACAAGCCGCTTGACCAGGCTGCAAGAGAAATCCGGGCCGCTCTGGCATCGGTCAGCATTCCTTCCGATTACCGGGTGGTGGTGAGCGGGCAAGAGGAAAAGCGGGCCGAATCCATGTCAAGCCTGGGCTTTGCTCTGATGCTTTCCATAGTGCTGGTTTACATGGTCATGGCTTCCCAGTTTGAGTCGCTGCTGCATCCTTTTACCATACTGCTGACCATTCCTCTGGCTCTGGTCGGATCGGTACTTGTATTTTTCATTCTGGGGAAAAGTTTGAATATGATGGCCCTGATTGGTATTATTATGCTTGCAGGAATTGCTGTGAATAATTCCATCCTGCTGATTGACAGAATTCTGCAGCTTCGTGTAGGAGGAATGGAGCGCAGGGAGGCTGTGCTGGAAGCTGGTCAACAACGGATCCGCCCGATTATCATGACCAGTCTGACCACCATCCTGGCTCTGCTGCCGTTAACCATCGGAACCGGTGAGAGTGCCGGTCTGCGGTCACCCATGGCGCTGGCAGTTATCGGGGGACTGGTAACTTCCACCCTTCTGACGCTGGTGGTTATCCCCTGCGTGTATGAACTGTTTGAATTGATCAGGGAAAAACTGAAAGCATGAAGTTTATCATCACCAGAAAGACGCTGATCAGCATGTTATTTATTGCACTGACCCTGACGGGTTACGTGTCATATAAGCAACTGCGCATGGAGCTTCTGCCCAATGCCGATCTGCCTTTTTTGTTTGTGCAGGCGAGGGTGACTACGGATGCTGACCCTGAATATCTTGAGAATGAGGTGATTATTCCGATAGAGGGAGCTGTAGGTTCCCTGGAAGGGGTGGAGTCTATTGAGTCGTCCATCGATTCGCGAAGCGGGACCGTGGCCGTATATTTTCAGAAGAATGTCGATTTTAATTTGATTTATCTGCGTTTGCAGGAAAAAATCAACGCCATCAGGGATGAGCTGCCGGAAACGGTTACCGTTAGCGTAAATCGAGTCGATCTTTCCCGCATGAACAGTCAGTTTATGGAACTTCAGGTGCGTGGGGAAGGCGGAACGGACCGGATTCGTAATATTGCCGACCAGGAAATCGTGCCCGATCTGGAGAATCTGGATGGCATTGCCGGTGTGAATGTTTACGGAGGGCAGGAAAAGTCTGTTGAAATTATCATGGATAGGCCGGCCTGTGAGGCATACGGTATCACTGCAGGAACCATC
The DNA here is from genome assembly GCA_050256015.1 of Mangrovibacterium sp. Lineage (GTDB taxonomy): Bacteria > Bacteroidota > Bacteroidia > Bacteroidales > Prolixibacteraceae > JBFWIL01. Next base: position 1,268 of record JBFWIL010000042.1, read on the forward strand.
CGTTCCATCCTCAGCCAGAATGCCCGTTCAAGGGTGTATGCAGGCAACCTGAAGGAAGCCGATAAGTTGTACTTCGTTCATGTTACAGCTGAATACGAAAAGGTATCTGATATTGAAAATTTGGTGGTGGCCGATGGTCCTATACTGCTGAAAGACATCGCTCAGGTGCGTTTTGGTGTCAAGGAGGAAACCAGTTACTCCCGGGTGAACGGACAAGATGCGGTGAGTATTCAGCTGATCAATGATTCTCAGGCCAACCAGATCGAACTTTCCGACAAAGCCAGGGAGCTCATTGCAAGACTCAATGAAAAGCTGGCCGGGAAAGGGGTGGAGCTGGTTGTTATGGAGAATTCGGCCGAGACCATGGAAAAGAATATTGACCAGATCATCAATCTGGCCGTGGTGGGCGGACTGATGGCCGTATTTGTGCTTTGGATGTTTTTGCGCAATGCACGGATTGTGGCCTTTATTGCCCTGGCCATTCCCGTATCGGTCTTTACTGCTTTTAACCTGTTTTACGCTTACGATATTACCATAAACAGTCTTACCCTCGTGGGTATGGCTTTGGCGGTGGGTATGCTGCTTGATAACAGTGTCGTCGTCCTGGAAAATATTTACCGGCTGGCCGGAAACGGGAAAGATCCGGATGAGGCCGTAACCCTCGGAACAAAGGAGGTGTGGCGGTCGATTGTGGCCTCCACGCTGACCACGGTTACCGTTTTTCTGCCTTTTCTCTTCTCTTCCAATTTTATGATAGAAATGCTGGGACGCAATGTGGGCGTATCCATTGTGTCTACTCTGCTGGTCTCCCTGATGGTGGCCCTGCTTTTCGTCCCGATGGTCATTCATTTGATTTTGACAGGAAGGCGACGGAATAAAATTGCTTTTGAACGGCTTACCACGAACAACCGGATGGTACAGATTTACCTGTTGTTGCTGAAAGCCTGCATGCGCAATCCGGCAGGGACTGTTCTGGGAGGGGTGGCCGTTTTTTTCCTTGTGGTGTTCATCAGTCTGGCCGTCAGCGTGAGTTCCCTGCAGGAGGTGGAAGCCGATCAGATCAGGCTTTATGTAAGCATGCCTTCCGGGTCGAGCCTGGAAACCACCGACGAGACGGTTCGCAAGATTGAGGAAAAGCTGATGAATGTTCCCGAAAAGAAAGACATCAGCAGCTCTGTGGAAGAAGAGGAGGCGATGATAACGGTAAGCCTGGTCGAGGACTTTGAAAAGGTGGGAAACCGGAGCTTTGCCGAGATCAAATCTGAAATAGATGATCTAACCGATGACATTCGCGAGGCCGACATTGAGTTTGAACAGGCCCAGTCGGGCGGAGGTAGTGGCGGAGCAAACATGATGAATAATTTCCAGCGTTTTCTGGGTATTGGTACGGAGGAGGAAAAGATAGTCCTGAAAGGGGAAGACTTTGAAAGCATGAAAATGGTGGCTGAAGACCTGGAGTATTTTCTGGAGGAGATGGACTTTATTGAGCGGGCCCGGCTGAATGTATCTGATAACCGTCCGGAAGTCCATATGTTGTTTGACCGCCTGCTGATGACTGAATATAATCTGAATGTCAGTGAGGTCTCTTCTGAACTGAATTCTTTTACCGGCGAGGTTTCTACCGGGGTTATGTTTCAGCAGGGCGTGGATGAGTATGAGATTATACTGAATACAGGAGGGGAAGAAGAGGAGGAAGATACGCGTACGATGGATGAGCTCAAAGCTTTGCCGGTGATGGATGAGGCTGGCGGAATCCATGAGCTTCAGGATTTCACCAGGCTGGTTTATTCCAGGGGACTGGCCGGTATTAACCGCGTGAATCAGGAAAAGCAGATTGAAATTACCTACCGGATGGTGGATGAGGCCCAGGACTCCAAAGACCTGCTGGAATCTTACCGGCTGGAAATTGACAATCTGGTGGCAGCCTATAATTTCCCTTCGGGAATGGCTGTGGAGGTCATTCATGAAGAAAATGAGCTGGAAGAATTCAACTTTTTGATTCTGGCCGCCATAATTTTAATCTTTATGATTCTGGCTTCGGTGTTCGAATCGGTTGCCACACCTTTTGTTCTGCTGTTCTCCGTCCCCCTGGCCGCCATCGGATCCATGCTGGCCCTGATTATTACCGGGAACAGCCTTTTCAATGCCAACACGATGATTGGCTTTCTGATCCTGCTTGGGGTGGTGGTTAACAACGGGATTATTCTGATCGACTATACAAACATTCTTCGCAAGGAAGGATTCCGGATGTCCCGGGCGCTGATGACCGCCGGTCTTTCGCGTGTGCGTCCTATTCTGATCACGGCCATCACCACCATTGTGGCTATGTTTCCTTTGGCTATGGGGCAGGCCGAGTATGTCAGCGTTATCGGTGCTCCTTTTGCTATTGTTGTGATCGGAGGATTAAGCCTGAGTACTTTGCTTACCCTGGTCTTTATTCCGACTTTTTATGCCGGACTGGAACAGGCGTTGGACTGGTTCCGTGCACTGGACTGGAAGCTGAAAACCTTCCAGCTGATTCTTATTGCCGGAGCTTTTGCCCTGGTTTACCTGAAGGTGGAAACCTTTGTCTGGCAGATGATTGATGCCGTGTTGGCGGTAGTTCTGGTTCCCGGCTCCTGCTGGTTTGTGATGAACAGTCTGAAGAAGGCAGGAACCCGGCTTATTGGTTCTGATGAACAGGTGCACATTCGCATTCAGAACCTGGTGAAGATTTATGACCGGCCCGGCAGGTTTGCCCGGGAATGGCAGGGCGGATTAAACATCAGACGCCGGGCCGGACTGGAGAAGGATTACCGTTGCCTGCGTGATTTTGAGCAGATGATCTGGCAATTGCCCGTTCTGGTTTTCCTGGTCTATTTTATTTTTTTCTTTCTGGAGCAACCCATGTGGATCAGCCTGCTCATGCTGTTCCTGTACTGGTATATCCGGGAAATGTGGAAACCTGTGCAGATCTGGCTGGCTAACCGTTACCTGGAAAGCAAAAAGGAGGGGTATCGCCTGTGTCAGGAGTATTCCGGTCGTTTGCTATACTGGCTGTTACCTGTAGCCGGCCTGCTTATACTTTATCTGAAAACCCGTTATTTTGGTATGGTGCTGACTTTTGGTTTGCTATGGTATGCCGGTTTGCTTGTTGCGGAAACATCGCGGAAGCTGTATGAAAAAAAGGTGAATATTAACCGGATTACAGGGCGTTTTGGCGCTTTGCGCCGTACCGTATACCGGCTGGTTCAGCAGATTCCGCTGATCGGCAGACGCCGGATGCCCTTCAAGGCTCTAAGCGGGGTTTCCCTGGAAATCGGAACCGGCATGTTCGGATTGCTGGGGCCCAACGGGGCAGGTAAATCGACCATGATGCGGACCATCTGCGGCATTTTGGAACAAAGCTACGGGAAGATCTGGATCAACGGTATCGATACCCAGGAAAAGCGGGAGGAACTGCAGGGTCTGATTGGTTACCTGCCGCAGGAATTCGGCACCTACGAAAACATGCCGGCTTGGCAGTACCTGGAATACCAGGCTCTGCTGAAAGGACTGACCGACACCCGGAAGCGGAAAGAACGGCTGGAATATGTGTTGAAGGCCGTTCATCTGTACGACCGGCGGAACGAGTTGATAGGTTCTTTCTCGGGAGGGATGAAGCAACGTATCGGCATTGCCCAGATACTGTTGCATTTGCCCCGAATTCTGGTGGTGGATGAACCTACCGCCGGGCTGGACCCGCGGGAGCGGATCCGCTTCCGTAACCTGTTGGTGGATCTGAGTCGCGAACGCATTGTGATATTTTCCACGCACATCATTGAGGATATTGCCAGCTCCTGTCATCAGGCTGCCGTCATTATAAGGGGAAAACTGAAATACCAGGGGTCTCCTTCCGATATGGTGCATTTGGCTAACAAGCTGGTTTGGCAGTTTGAGGTGCCTGCCGCCGAGTTTGAGCAGTTGCCCGATAAGAAAATGATCGTTCACCACATGCGGGTGGGAGAGATGATCCGCATTCGGATGCTTTCCCACCGTAAACCGGCACCGGATGCAGTGCAGGTGAGTCCCCTGCTTGAGGATGCGTACCTTTGCCTGATCAAGGATCTGAAATAACATACCGGACGATATGATAAAATTTAGAAATACCCTGCATACCCTGATCCGGATGATCCGCTACAATTTCCGGATCATCTTTGCCGGCCGTTTTATCTGGTTTCTGCTGTCGGCCTTTGCTTTTTATGTGTTTATTGCGATCAACAGCATTCTGAACGGTTCCGTGCCGGATGAGGAATTTGTATACGCCTGCCTGCTGTTCCCGGGCATGCTGTTGATTTTTTATCCGATGACTTTCAGCATACAAAATGATGTGGATGCCGGTATCCTGGAAATTTTGTTCGGTATTCCAGATTATCGTTATAAGGTCTGGCTGGTTCGGCTGGTGCTGGTTTTTGTGGTAGTGACTCTGATTCTCTGGGGCTTCAGTCTGCTTAGCCTGATCTTTCTGACTCCTCTGAGCCTGGGCGAAATGACTCTGCAGGTGATGTATCCGGTTTTTTTCATTGGCAGCATGGCCTTTATGTTTGCCACCCTGGTTAAAAACGGGAACGGAACGGCTGTGGTCATGGTTATTGTCGGGGTGTTGGCCTTTATTCTGTCTGAGTCGCTGGAACGTACCATGTGGAACATTTTTCTGAATCCCTTCCAGGTTCCCCGGAATATGAATGAGATGATCTGGGCCGGCATCGTGGTAAAAAACAGGATGCTGCTGACAGTCGGAGGATTGGTTTTTATCTTATACGGACTGTTTAATCTGCAAAAGCGGGAACGGTTTATTTGATGACGGGCATAGCTTTGCGTTCTTAAATAAACAGATTCAGATTTGATTTTTCTGTTTCTTCCAAATAGGTGGCCACCCCGCCGGTTTCCACCCCGTCAATCAGTTCTTCGGGACTTATGCCCATCACGTCCATGGACATCTGGCAGGCCAGCAGTTTTACTCCGTTTTGAATGGCGGTGCGAAGCATGTCTTCCAGGCTTCCAACGTTTTTGGCCAGCATCCGTTTTCTCATCATCATCGAACCCATGCCCAGCATGTTCATTTTGGAAAGCTTCAGCTTACCGGTACCTGCGGGCATCATCTTTCCGAACATGCTGCCCATCAGATCTTTTTTTACTTTTGGCGGCTGTTGCTTTTTTATGATATTCAGTCCCCAGAAGGTAAAGAACAGGGTTACCTGCTTGCCGGTGGAAGCGGCTCCGTTGGCAATGACCAGGGAGGCCAGGGCCCGGTCCAGATCGTCACTGAACACTACCATGGTTTTATTGCCCGGCAGGGAGGCGGAGGGGGCGCTCTGTTCTTCTGCGGTTTTTTTTACTCCTTTTTCAATGATCGCGGTGATGATACCGTCCGACTGGTCCAGTGAGACCAACTTGTTGGCGGTCATGTTGCACCACGATTGTACATCTTTCAGAAAGCCCGGGTCGCTGGCTTTTTGCCTGAGCTGCTGACCGGGTTGCAGCTTGTCCATTTCCTCTTTCAGCTTCATAATGGGGCCGGGGCACTGCAGTCCGCAGGCATCTACTTCAATGGTGGTTACCATATTTCTCATATCTACGGCCGGTTTACCGGTATACAAATGATCGTCCTTGGCAATATAAGTGGAGGCAAAAATATCTTCATTGCTCTGCTTACAGACTGTGTGTTCATAGGTTTTGTAGCCCCCGCTCAGGTTGTAGACTTCGGTCAGGCCGTTTTGCATCAGGATGCGGGCGGCGATGTATCCGCGAAGTCCTACCCCGCAGTATACAATAATTTTTTTGTCGCGCGGAATTTTTTCCAGTCGTTCCCTGATCCGGTCTACTTCCATATTCAGTGCCCCTTCCAGATGCCCCAGCGCAAATTCCTCGGGGGTGCGCACATCCAGCAGGCAAACATTGGGGCTGTGCAGATCCATCATCAGCTCATCCCAGTGAATTATGTTGACTCTTCCGGTAATTACGTTTTCGGCGGCAAAACCGGCTTGGTTGACCGGATCTTTTGCCGAGGAGTAGGGCGGGGCATAGGCATGTTCAATTTCCTGCAGGTCGTAGATGTCGCCGTTTTTGAGCAGGACCGTGGCAATCAGGTCAATGCGCTTGTCTACACCGTCATAGCCAATCATCTGGGCTCCGTATAATTTTCCGCTTTTGGGATGGAACAGGATCTTCAGGGTATAGGGCATGGCGCCCGGGTAATAACCGGCATGGGAAGAACCGTGAATGATATTCGAAATAAAATCGAGTCCTTCCTTTTTCAGACTTTTGGCTGAAAGTCCGGTAGAGGCCACGGTAATGTCAAAGACCTTGGCAATGGCGGTGGCTATGGCCCCTTTGTAAGTACGGTTGTTGCCCGTGACCAGGTTGCCTGCAACGATGCGTCCCTGCTTGTTGGCCGGACCGGCCAGGTAGGTGTTTACGTATTTTTTTGTAATGGGATGCGGAAAGGCAACGGCATCGCCAAGAGAATAGATGTCTGGGTCATTGGTCTGCAGGTATTCGTTTACCTTAATGCCGCCGTTCCCGGCCAGTTCCAGTCCGGCTTCACGTGCCAGCCGGGTTTCGGGGCGTACTCCGATGGAAAGAATGACCAGATCCGTCTCAATGTTCCTTCCCGACTGCAGTTGTACGCTCAATTTCCCGTCTTTCCTGTTAAAGGCGCTGACTCCGTCATTCAGGAAGAACTCCACGTTTTTGGTTTTCAGATGCTGGTGCACTTCGGCAGCCATTTCATAATCGAGCGGAGCCATCACCTGATTGGCCATTTCCACGATGGTCACATTCATGCCAAGCCGATGCAGATTTTCGGCCATTTCCAGTCCGATAAAACCAGCTCCCACCACTACTGCTTTGTTGGGTTGCTGGTGGTTACAGAAGGTCTTGATTCTGTCGGTGTCGGCCACATTCCGAAGGGTAAAGATTGCTTTGTCCTGTATGCCCGGAATAGGAGGTCTGACCGGTTCTGCCCCGGGAGACAGCACCAGCTTGTCGTATCTTTGGGCGTAGCTCTCTCCGCTTTCGTGGTTGTGAACAGTAATCGTTTTGTTATCCCGATCAATGGCCGTGACTTCCTGCCGGACCCGTACATCCACATTCAGCCGGGTCCGGAAACTTTCCGGGGTTTGCACCAGCAGTTTTTCCCGCTGTCTGATAGTGTCACCGATATAATACGGTAACCCGCAGTTGGCATAGGAGATGTTATGTCCCCGTTCAAACAGAATGATCTCTGCCTTTTCGTCCAGCCTTCTTAGTCGGGCGGCTGTGGTAGCTCCTCCTGCCACTCCGCCGATAATTACATAGCGTGCCATAGTGATCCGGTTTTTATGTAATGCGTGTGTTAATCAATCATCAGATATGCAAATATAAGCATATATAATTATTTAAAAAAGGGCATTGAACGTTTGCCGGACCACCTGTTTTACTTCCTCCGGATCCACTTTCCCTCCCAGTTCCTTTTCCAGGGAGGTAGCTCCGTAGGCTGTAAAACCACAGGGATTGATGTAGCTGAAGTAACGCAGGTCCGTATTTACATTGAGTGCAAAGCCGTGCATGCTCACATAACGGCTTACCCGGACTCCGATGGCACAGATTTTTCGGGCTTTGACCTGATCTTCGGCGTCCAGCCATACCCCTGTGGCTCCTTCTTTCCTTCCGGCTGTGATGCCGTAATGAGCCACGGTGCCCAGAATGGCTTCTTCCATCCTGGTGATGTATTCGCGTACGCCGATTCCATAGTATTCCAGGTCGATGATGGGATAACCCACCAGTTGTCCGGGGCCATGGTAGGTGATGTCTCCTCCCCGGTCGATTCTGTAAAAAGTGGCGCCGATCTCTTTTAGAAAGGCGTCCTGCACCAGCAGGTTATGGGCATCGCCGCTTTTCCCCAGGGTATAGACATGAGGGTGCTCAACGAGCAAAAAATGATTTTCGGGAGTAGGTGCCCCGACAGCCTTTTTGGCCGCAATCACCTGTTCCTGTAATTTTTCCTGGTAGTCCCAGCATTTTTGATAATCGATCAGTCCGGTGTCTTCAAAATTAAAGCTGGCCATGGTCCGGTATGTTTGCATGTTCTTCAGCGCGGTAGGAGGAACGTACCAGCGGACTGCTTTCCACAAAGCGAAATCCTTTTTCCAGTCCGATTGTCCGGTAGCGTTCAAACTGTTCGGGCCGGATGTATTCATTGACGGGCAGATGCTGCCGCGAGGGAGCAAGGTACTGTCCGATGGTCATCACCCGGCAACCTGTTTCCAGCACATCGTCCATGGTTTGCAGTACTTCCTTTTCGGTTTCGCCCAGCCCCAGCATAATGCCCGATTTGGCTATACAGTTGCTACCGGCAATGAGGCGGAGTACTTCCAGGCTGCGCCGGTAACTGGCAGCACTGCGTATCTGAGGCGTAAGGCGTTCCACCGTTTCCAGGTTATGCGATATCACTTCAGGACGGGCTTCCGCCACTTTCTGTATGAGTTCCCTGCGGCCCTGAAAATCGGGAATCAGTACTTCCATCCGGACTTCCGGGTTCAGCTGTTTGACAGTTCGTATCGTTTCCGCCCAGAAACCGGCGCCCAGGTCGGGCAGATCGTCCCGGTCCACTGAAGTGATGACTGCATGTTTCAGTTTCATAAGGCGGATTGACTCGGCCACCCGCCGGGGTTCTTCCTGATCGGGAGAAAGGGGTTTCCCGGTTTTAACCCCGCAAAACCTGCAGTTCCGCGTGCATATTTCTCCCAGGATCATGAATGTGGCTGTGCCCCGGTTCCAGCATTCCCCGATATTCGGACAGTTGCCGCTGGTGCAGATGGTATGCAGTCCGTGCCGGCTCACCAGGTTTTTTACCCGGGAATAATTTTCTCCCCTGGGCATTTTCATTTTCATCCAGCGCGGGAGCCGATGAGGGGCTTGTTGATCTTCCATGAGGCGTTATTTTCCTGCAAAAATAATGTAAATCCGGCCGTTCCGCTAATTTTCGGTCCGAAATCTATCCGGTTTCCGGATGGATGCCGGCGCTGATTTGCGGAGGGGAGCTTTCTTTTGTACTTTTGATGGTCAAGTTCGGGAAATATGGAAGAAAGGGAAGGAAAGCTTATCTTGGGTATTGACCCCGGCACGGTGGTCATGGGATATGCCCTGGTGGAGATCAGGGAAAACAAGCCGGTTATCCGGCATGTGGGGGTGGTGAAAACTACCGGATATAAAAACCACTACCTGCGGCTGAAGCATATTTTTGTCCGGACTCAGGCTTTGATTGAGGAATACCTGCCCGATGAACTGGCCATCGAATCGCCTTTTTACGGCAAAGATATCCAGGCCATGCTTAAGCTGGGCCGTGCACAGGGGGTGGTTATGGGACTGGCTTTGCAGCGCGATATTCCGGTTTTTGAATATGCCCCGCTAAAGGTCAAGCAGTCTATTACCGGTATGGGCCGGGCTTCCAAAGAACAGGTAGCTTATTTCCTGAAAAACACGCTGAAAATTGAAGGATTGCCCAGGGAGCTGGATGCTACCGATGCGGTGGGGGTGGCTGTGTGTCATTATTTGCAGATGAAAAATCCTGTAACAAAAGAAAAATACAGAAACTGGGACGATTTTATCAGGAAAAACCCGGACCGGCTGAAGTCTTAGTATCCGGTCAGGCCGTGCAGAAATCACAGATCAATTTCTCCGGCAATTTTTTCGGCAATGCTCTTAAATTCTTCCGGACTAAGCTGCATTTTCCTGGAAAAATTCAGCAGATCGGCTTCCGATTGCATCGGAACCAGATGGATATGTGCATGGGGAACTTCCAGCCCGAGAACCAGCACGCCGACTTTCAGACAGGGAACAGCCCGTTTCAGTCCGGCAGCCACTTTTTTGGCAAACAGCTGCAGGCCGCTGTAACTCTGGTCGTCCAGATCAAACAGGTAGTCTACTTCTTTTTTCGGGATCACCAGGGTATGCCCTTTGGCTACCGGTGAGATGTCGAGAAAGGCCAGGAAATTGTCATTCTCGGCTACTTTGTAAGCCGGGATCTCTCCCTGTACGATTCGGGTAAAAATACTTGCCATGGTGTTTAAAGTGAAATGTCAATGATTTCAAAGGGAATAACTCCCGAAGGAACTTTAATTTCCACTACATCACCTACTTTTTTACCCAGCAGTCCCTGGGCAATGGGGGTGCCTATAGAAATTTTGCCCGACTTCAGGTCGGCTTCATGTTCCGACACGATGGTGTACTTCATCGTGGCATTGTTCTTTTTGTTCTTGATGGTCACCTTGTTCAGGATCTGAACCGATGAGGTGCCGATCTTCGATTCGTCGATGATCCGGGCATTGGCTATTTTCTCACGAAGCAAGGCGATTTTGGCTTCCAGCATACCCTGGGCATCCTTGGCAGCATCATATTCGGCATTTTCGGAGATGTCTCCTTTTTCGATGGCTTCTCCGATTTGTCTGGAGATGGCCGGCCGCTCCACATTCATCAGGTATTCCAGCTCCTCTTTCAGTTTGCTTAAACCTTCCTGAGTAATATAGGTTACTTTTCCCATGTTGATTAATTTTTGTTGGTCTTGAGCACATAAAACAAAAAAGAATTCCGGCTTGCGGAACTCTTTAGCATGACAAAGCTAAATAAAATATTTGATCTTTACGAATATTCTGTTGATAAAACGATTTAAAATCCTGTTTATGAAAAAGTTCTAGTATTTTCTTCTGATGATTTCCGAGTAAACCACTGCTTTCTTTAGCGAGAAATCGTTCCTTAGCGAATGCGGGCTTTGTTTCTCCTGCAGGCGGGTCATATCGGCTTTCATCTTGGGCTTTTTTTCGCTTTTCGGGGATGATGCCCTTTGAAACGGACGGGAAGAAGGAGACCTGGGGGTAAATGCCGGAGCACTGCTCTGCCTTTTTGCAGGTCGAACAGGTTGTTCCTCCCGGAAGAGGGGATCCTGAAACAACTGTTCAAAGCCTGAAGCAGCCCGTCCGTTCTCAGGCTCATCCTTGCCGGCAGGTTTCTTCTGTGCCTTTTTTCGGTTCATGGCCCCGAAAACAGAAAGCAACACAGCAATCAGTATAAAAATATAGTCTTCCATGCAGTTTGTTCTTCCTGCATAAAGTTATAAAAAAAACAGGCTATTTGGCAACAATCCCGGATTTTAAGTTCTTTCTTTTGTTCCGGCATTCAGACTTTGAGCTTAAAAAGCCTTTCTGTGCTTAGTTCCAGCAGGAAAATCCGGTCGAAGTCGGAACAGATCCGGAGCCTGCCGAGTTTGTCGGCCGTATTGATCCGGCCGACCGGACCAAGGGAATCTACGTGAATCAACAGCCAAAGCCGGAAAAGTTTTTTCCGGCGGTAAAGGTATATTTTCTTTTCTTTGCCTTGTATGGTGTTGCTTACATAGTTCGGAAGTTTGTACGGATCGATCAGCGGATGGGCAGGGTCTCTGAAATCCTGCCCCTTCAGTTCGGTCAGCTCAATGCCAATGGCTTTCCGGGTGTTGAGGCGTAACAAAAAATCGGGTGATTCGCAGGCTGTAATCTTACCGTCCGGGAATTCGTCCAGAAGACTGATGAATTTCTGAAGTACAAGCTGCTCAACCGATTTCTTATCCTGCATGCCTGTAAGTTACAAAAAAAAGGCAGCCGGGAGACCCGCCTTTTGCGATTTTAATACCGGTAATGCTCCGGTTTGTATGGCCCTTCTACCGGAACACCCAGGTAGGCGGCCTGGTCGGGACTCAGCCGGGTCAGTTTTACGCCCAGCTGTTCCAGGTGGAGACGGGCAACTTCCTCATCGAGTTGCTTGGGCAGCCGGAATACCTCTACCGGGTAATCATTTTTCCACAGCTCAATCTGGGCCAGGGTCTGGTTGGCAAAAGAATTGCTCATAACAAAAGACGGATGACCTGTGGCACAGCCCAGATTAACCAGCCGTCCTTCGGCCAGCAGGAAGATGGAATGCCCGTCCGGATAAAAGTACTGATCCACCTGGGCTTTGATGTTTAGTTTTTTTATTCCGGGCCATTTTTGCAACCGGGCAACCTGGATTTCATTGTCGAAATGACCGATGTTGCATACAATGGCCTGGTCTTTCATGGCAGCCATGTGTTCGGCGGTAATGACGTCTTTGTTGCCGGTGGTCGTCACAAAAAGATTACCTTCGTACAGCGCTTCTTCCATGGTTTTTACCTCGAAACCTTCCATGGCAGCCTGCAGCGCACAGATTGGATCTATTTCGGTCACGATTACCCGGGCTCCGTAGCCCCGCATGGAGCGGGCACAGCCTTTCCCCACATCGCCGTACCCGGCCACGACAACTACCTTGCCGGCAATCATCACATCGGTGGCCCGTTTGATCCCGTCTGCCAGGGATTCCCGGCAACCGTAAAGGTTATCAAATTTTGATTTGGTAACCGAATCATTCACGTTGATGGCGGGAAACAACAGTTTCCCTTCTTCCTGCATCTGGTAAAGTCGGTGAACACCAGTAGTGGTTTCTTCACTCACTCCTTTTATGTCTCGGGCTACAGCGGTCCATCGGCCGGGTGTGCGAAGGCGTATCTGCTTGAGCAGCTTTTTGAGTTCAGCTTCATCTATGCCTCCCGAAGGGGAGTCAAGAACCCGGGCATGCTTTTCCGCTTTCACACCCATATGAACCATCAGGGTGGCATCTCCTCCGTCATCAACGATCAGGTTTGGCCCTTTTCCTTCCCCGAAATCCAAGGCCTGAGCCGTACACCACCAGTATTCTTCCAGGGTTTCTCCTTTCCAGGCAAAGACAGGAATACCGGCCCGGGCAATGGCTGCAGCAGCATGGTCTTGTGTGCTGAAGATGTTGCAGCTGGCCCAGCGTACCCGGGCTCCCAGTTCGGTCAGCGTTTCGATGAGTACCGCTGTCTGGACGGTCATGTGAAGGGAACCCGTAATTCGTGCTCCCTGAAGTGGTTTTTCTGCTGTATATTTTTTGCGGATGGCCATCAGTCCGGGCATTTCTTTTTCGGCAATGGAGATTTCTTTTCGTCCAAAACCGGCCAGGGAAATGTCGGCCACCTTG
>JBFWIL010000043.1:0-14298 GCA_050256015.1 Mangrovibacterium sp.
ATAGGTGACCCCTATTGCGACCAGGTCAGCGATCCTTACGACGACCAGTATATCACGGAAAGTGTTTACCCCGGACTGATCGGTTACCCGGCCGGACTGACGGAAGGGAGGGCATCGGTACTGCAGACGGGTCAGACGGACTACAACTGGCAAACGACCAGTTATACAGTACCGGAGAAAGAAGATCTGGTCATTTATGAATTGCTTATCCGCGATTTCACAAAAGAAGGTACCTACCTGGCTGTGACGGAAAAACTGGATTACCTGAAGCAACTGGGTGTCAATGCCATCGAATTTATGCCTTTCAGCGAGTTTGAAGGGAACAGCAGCTGGGGCTACAATCCCAATTACTATTTTGCACCCGATAAAGCTTACGGAACAAAAAACGACCTGAAAGAGCTGATCGACGCCTGTCATGAACACGGGTTTATCGTGATCCAGGACATCGTCCTGAACCATGCCTACGGTTCCTGCCCCATGGTACTGATGTACTGGGACCAGGTTAACAGCCGGCCGGCAGCGGATAACCCCTGGTTCAACACGGTATCGCCCAACACCAGCTATTCATGGGGCAACGATTTTAACCATGAAAGCGCCTATACCAAACAGTTTGTTGACAGTGTCACCTCCTACTGGCTGACCGAATACAAGGTTGACGGCTTTCGTTTCGACTTTACCAAAGGCTTCACGAACACTTCCGGCGACGGCAGCGCCTATGACGCTTCACGCATCGCCATCCTGAAGCGCATGGCCGACCATATATGGCAGGTAAAATCAGACGCTATCGTCATCCTGGAACATTTTGCCGACAATTCGGAAGAAAAGGTGCTGACCGGCTACCGGGACGGCATGCTGGTCTGGGGAAATGCCAACTACAACTTCAATGAAGCCACCATGGGATATAACCAGAAACAAAATTCGGATTTTTCATGGGCTTCCTGGCAAAAGCGGGGTTTTTCACAGCCGGGGCTGGTGGCCTACATGGAAAGCCATGACGAAGAACGGCTCATGTACAAAAACCTCACCTGGGGAGCTTCCTCCGGAAGTTATTCGGTCACAAACCTTTCAACAGCCCTTGACCGCAATAGCATGGCCGCCGTCTTCTTTTTCAGCCTGACCGGTCCGAAGATGATATGGCAGTTCGGTGAACTGGGCTATGACATTTCGATCGATGAAAACGGCCGGACCGGTGAGAAGCCGGTACGCTGGTCTTATGCCGATGATCCCGGCCGGCGCAGGCTCTTAAACATGTACCAAAGCATGATTGGTCTGCGAAAAGCCTACCCGGTATTTACCTCAGGCTCGGAAACATTGAACCTTTCAGGAGAGTTAAAAAGCATACATCTGGAGCTGGAGGGACATTACATCACGCTGGCCGGGAACTTTGGTTTAAGCCGGCAAAATATGGATGTCTCCTTCGCGCATACGGGAACCTGGTATGAATATTTCACCGGCAGTACAATAAACGTAAACGCTTCATACACTTCAATAAGCCTGGAAGCCGGAAGTTACCGGTTATATTCCGATAAACCTTTGTTGTAAAATAAAAGATAAAGGGAGTTCCGCCATCCGAAACACCCTTTTCCTCTTAACTGCTAACCTTTATCTGGGTCTGAGGGCCATCAGCGGAAAATCGGTCAATTCGGACACACTAACCATTCTCCCTTCTTCAATACTTTTACGGGCTGCAATACCGATCAGAATAGACATAGCCCCGTCGCGTGTTCCGGCTGAATGACGGTAAGGATCGGCCATATTCGGATCTCTGAAAATCTTGTCCATCAGACGAACATCACCGCCTCCATGTCCGCCGCGCACACGGGGAACTTTCACCAGCTCATACTTTTGACGGTTTTTCATGATCATAACCTCATCATACGCTTCCGGTTCCTTCCCTTTATCCTGGCTCATTTCCTGTTCATGCAGCCCGGACTGCTCGATCACTTCGTCATGACGCCATGGAATGCCTTCCCAGGAATCGATCCTACCTTTCATCCCGTTAAAGGCAATGGACCACCCTTCATAAGGAGAATAGGTAGTAAGCGAATAGCTTACCTGCACTCCGTTGGCGTATTTGATCTGAACAGCCATTTTGTCATAGATATTGATTTCATTCCGGAATACACAGTTGTCACGCACATAGCCGTCATAATTTTCGTTGTCGGTATAGAGCTTCACCATACGTTCGTTTTTCGTAATATCCCAATGGAACATGCATTTGTCCTTGTAGTTGCAGGAACGGCAGTTTGCTCCGCGAAAAGCATTGTTCTTTCCGTAATGATCCAGATCACCAAAGGCACTGACTTCCACCGGGTCGGAATCAATCCACCAGTTTAACAAGTCGAAGTGATGGGTCGCCTTATGCAGCAACAGGGTGCCACTCTTTTCCCTCAACCCGTGCCAGCGGCGGAAATAATCGGCCCCGTGGAAGGTATTCAGGTACCAGTGAAAATCGACCGACGTAATCTTCCCCACTTCTTCCCGGGCCAGAATTTCCTTCAGCTTGGTAAACTGTATTCCATACCGGTAATTGAATCCGACAATGACCTTGCGTCCGGCTTTCCTCTCGGCTTCCAAAATGGCCCTGCATTTGTCTTCATCTGTGGTCATAGGCTTTTCCGTAATCGCATCACAACCCATTTCCAGAGCTTTGATCACAAACTGATGATGGGTGGCATCGACCGTGGTTACCACCACCACATCGGGTTTGGTTTTCCGGATCATGTCCTCAAAATCGGTGAAAGTCGGACACTTCACCCCCATATATTCCAAGGCATATTCCAGACGTCCCGGGTTGATATCGCACAATCCGACAAATTCAAGTACATCCGAATAGTTGTCAACCAGGTTTTTTCCCCAAAAGCTGGTTCCCCGCACTCCGGTACCCACCATGGCCAGTTTTAATTTTGTTTTAGCATTTCCTGCCACCGCGGAAACCGGGTTGCTTAACACAGCTCCGGCTGCAAAGGCACCAGCCGTAGCCAGGAAATGACGCCTGTTAACCTGAAACGTTTTTTCCATAACGAATAATTAAAATTTGTGAGTAATTCTATTTCTAATATATCCGCTTCTTCTTATTTTTGGGTGAAAATATGCCGCTAAACACGTAAATTGTACGTAAAAAAAAAACTTTACAGAACTGAATATCAATACTTGATCAGCAAAACCAACCATATAGACCATTTTCTGAAACGCATACAGGAAAGTAACACCTTCAGTAAATCGCCTGTAAACCGGGAACTGCTGAAATATCTGGTCAAAGCATCAGTAAGCGGGGATAATCCGCGGGAGTATCAGATTGCAGCTGCAGTATTCGGAAGAAAAATAGGAGAATCAAAAGAAGTTAATGTGCGTGTGTATATCCAGAACCTGCGTAAAAAGCTTCAGGAATATTACGCCAAAGAAGGGAAAGAAGAAGAACTGGTCTTTGTCCTGCCCAAAGGAGATTATAAGGTTCACTTCAGGTATTCCCGGTTACGCCGGCTAAAAAAGCTTTGTTATGCCCGTGCTCCTTTAGTTCTGCTGTTAAGTATCCTTATCCTGTTCGTCTCAGGCATACTGATGTATAATAATCCGGCTCCGGACACAAATATAGACTTTTGGAAACCCTTTCTAAAAGGAGATCATCCGGTATTTATTGTTCTGGGCGACCATTACTTTTTCCGGAGCCGGATCGCGACCGGTCAAATGGTTACCGTGCGGGACAACCAAATTAATTCGGATACCGATTTTCAGCGTTTCCTGGCAGAAAATCCGGAAAAGATTCCGGAGATGCGAAAATCCGAGCTGACCTATATCAACAATCAGGCTCCTATCGGATTGTTCCACATTATGAATATCCTGGGCGGGGGAACAGAAATAAAGATGGATTATGCCTCCCGCGTCCGCATGGACGATTTCAGAGGGCATCATGTCATCTTTATCGGTTCGTTCAAAACCCTGCATATCCTTGTTCCGGCCATTGAGAAACTTGGTCTGAAATACGACATAGAAAACAGTCTGCTGGAATACTGCACAAAAGACTCGGTACTGAAATTTGACAATTACAGCGACGATTACCTGAGTTATGAATATGCCGCACTGATTTGCTTCATGAACAGGGATGGACGCCGGATTGTTTTTTTCCTCTGTGATAACGACATAGGGAATATTGCCCTGGTGAAATACATGACCGGCGCCGAAACGGGAAGATCTTTTGAAAAAGCGCTTCACCGGCTTGAACCCGGGAATTACAAAGGAATTTTTGAAGTTAAAGGACAGCAACGCACAGATTTTGAAATCAGTTTGGTCCGGCTCGATCCGCTTCCCGGAAATGCAGCAGAAATATGGCCCTGAAATAATAAACAGTTAAAATACCCGGAGAAATAGTTTCTCAAAAAAAAATGTTCATTGTATCTTTAAATACGCTTACGAAAGAAAGGACAAACATAAAAAATATGTATTCATGAGAAGCTCAAGCAAACAGCCGGCTGAAGAAGACTGTGACCTGTCGGGTTTTATGCTGTTCAAAAAACTGAATGACAACGAAATAGCCCAACTGAATTACGACAAGACCTGTACCCGGTATAAAAAAGGCAGTATAATTTACCGGGAAGGCAGCAGGCTTACCGGTTTTTACTGCGTTATGCGGGGAATTATCAAGATCTTCAAAACGGGCATTGACGGAAAAGAACAAATCATCCGTTTTGCAAAAAAAGGAGAAATTATTGCCTACCGTTCCCTGCTTAGTCAGGAGTTAGCCTGCACCACTTCCAAAGTTATTGAGGAAGCCGTATTATGTCATATTCCCTATCAGACGCTGATCTATCTGATCCACAATAACTGGGAGTTTTCCCTGCATATTCTGCAGATCGTATGTAAAGAATTGCGCGAAGCAAATGATTTTATCACAGACATTGCCCAGAAAACAGTCAGGGAACGTCTGGCTGAAATACTGCTGTTGCTAAAAGACAGTTTCGCGCTTGACCAGACCAACACGCTGCAAATTTCACTGACCCGGGAAGAACTGGCCAATATGATAGGAACAGCCACGGAAAGCGTAATCCGTCTGCTTTCCGAATTCAAACAGGATAAACTGGTTGAACTGCAGGGAAGAAAAATCAAGCTCTTGAATATTCCGGGTCTCACCAAAATAGCCAATTTGTAAATCTCAATGACTGATCCAATCCTGCGGATCCAATTTTTGATTTTCCTTCCATATCTGAAATTTCAATATGGTCTTGTTGCCACCGGTCTGATCTGTGAAAATCGTACCGATTTCCTGTTTTACAGCCACTTTCTCCCCCGCACTAACCCACACCTCCGATAGATTGGAATAAACGGTTAAAAAGGCTCCGTGGCGAATAATCACAGCCATATTCCCTCCTGATATGGCAAAAACCCGGCTTACTTCACCGGCAAAAACCGCACGCACCCGGGATCCGCTTTCAGTAGCAATGTCAATCCCGTTATTTTTTACCGTAAGCTGTCTTAGTACGGGGTGGGGGTGAACACCGAACTTTTCCGTAATCACGCCGTTTTCCACCGGCCAGGGAATACGGCCTTTATTTTTTTCAAAATCAGCAGCCAGCATTTCCTGACCGGGACTTACTCCAAACCAGTCGCTCTTACCTATTTTACCCTCAAGAATCAGTCGTTCGATGGCCAGATCCAGTTCTTCCCTGACTTTTTCCTGTTCCCGGAGTTTCCTTATCAGATAATACTGTTTTTGCCGGAGGGCATTCAGATTCAGGCCTTGTTCCCGCATTTCCTGTTCCAGTAAACGGGTTTCTTCCCGTATACCAGCCATTAGTTTTAATTTCCTGCCACGCTGTTTTTCCAGGTCCTCTGCCTTGGCTTCTATTAATTCCTTCAGGTCAATAATCAGTTCCACCTGAGATTTCCGGTAACGTGTATATTCCTTCAGATAAAGCAAACGCCTGTATGCCTGGTTAAAACTGACGGAAGAAAGTAAAAAGACAAGCAGTTCGGTACTTCCTCCCTGTTTGGCTGCCAAACGAATCAGTTTAGCATATTCGTCTTTCAGGCTTTCAAGATCAGTCCGGAACATATAGAGAACTTCCGTGTTCTGAATAATAAACTGATCCAACAATTGAAGCTCTGCCTGCAGGTTCCCTATCAGTTCTTTCCTGTTTCCAACTTGGTTTGCAACCAGATTCAGCCGGTCCAGAGAAATTTTCTCGCTTTCCCTGGTTTCATCCAGTAACCCGGCTGTAAACAGAATCATTGCTTCCGTCTGTTTTCTCTGGTTTTGCAGATCAGAAACCGACTGACCGGAAGTAACTGTACAGAAGATCAGAAAAAACACAAATGAAACAATTCGTTTCATACCACACAAGAATGTTGAACACCGGTTAACTGTTGTGTTTACCGGATCAATTTACCCGCACATATCGCTCAGGCACCTTAAAACTGTATTTCCTATTATTCCGCGTGGAAAACTTACCTAGCCTAAGCTTCAGGCTCACAAAATCATCTGGACCGGTATAGTTGATCCGGATATTTCCCGGATAAAGCATGCCATCCACCGGTTCAAAATCCGAAAAACGTATGGTCAGATTTCTTTCTTCTTCCCGGTCTTCCAGCATAATCCGACTAACACGAAATCTGACCGGATCGATATACAGCGTCTGAACAATCAGCTTATCCTCGTTCCGCTTTTTTAGGTAACGTTCCACCTTGTCGTCTTTTCCCTTCTTTTCCAATTTTTCCAGTTTCCGGGTTTTCAGCGATTGCAACACATAATGGCCCGAATCAGTATAGCTTACAAATTCCCGGAATTCCTGCTCCTGCGATTCATCGCGGTAGGAAAACACATCGTTGGTAAGAATGGTCTGGATCATCTGAAAATTAACATCCGTATTAAAAAAATCATCCAAAAAACCATAATCTCTTGATAAATAAGTCTTTTCAAAATAATTGATTATTCTTATACTGTCCGGGGTAAGTAATACCCGGGCTACCGGCAAATTTATTTTGCTAAGCGAAAGCAGGATGTATTCATTTTTATACGATTCGAGACTGGCCCGAAAACTGGATTTTTCTTTTGGTGTTTCAAACAGACAATTAATCCGTTTTATCTCCAGTCCCCGATAATCAAAAGCATGTTCCTCCACATTCCGGATTAACCGGCCGGTACTGATATTTTTAAGGCGGTTCTCGCCCAATTCCCTGGGAGCTCTGCACGAATACAAAACAAAAAGCGATAAACAGACAAACAGGAGTTTATATTGAAACAGTTCTCTTTTCAAGGTTGTATGTTTTCAATGTAACGTGACTCCCTGATCTTCTGTTCCAACACTCCGGATCCTTCTCCCAGCTTACTGGCCATCTTCCAATACACCAAAGCTTTCTGTCTCTCTCCGAGCATATAAAGGATATCCCCGTAATGCTCCAGCAACACAGGATTTTCATCTCCCCCGTTATGCAGGGCGGTCTCCATAAACATACGGGCCTGATTGTAATTTTTCCGTTTAAAAAGCACCCAGGCGTGGGTGTCGAGATAGGTCGGATTATCCGGGTTGGCCTGAATAACCCTGCTGCTTAAATTTTCGGCCTTATCCAATTGTTTTCCGCTTTCTGACAGGTAATAGGCATAATTGTTCAGGGCCATAAAATTATCGGGATCCAGCCGGATCACTTCGTCAAATGCCTGAAATGCCTGTTCCTCCCGGTTCAGTTTATAGTTGGCCTCGGCCTTGTAGATTTTAAACTGAATTTTCATTGACAGGTTTCCTTTCAGAAGGGATTCTCCTTTTTCCAGAACAGCCAAGGCTTCGCTGTATTTTTCCAGCTTCAGGGAGGCAACGGCATTAAGGGCATAAAGCACCACCTTGTCGGGAAACAATTCCAAAGCCCGTTTACTATCGGTATACAGCGTTTCAAAATCCTGCAGATCATTACTCACAAACAACAACTGTTGCCATACCGGAAATTCTCCGGATTCCTTCTCCAGGTATTTACGCAGATAATCCCTTGCCTCTTTCAGCTTGCTTTGACGGATCATGTAATCTGCATAAACAGTGTACATCAGGTTGTTTTCCGGATATTTTGCATGCAGAATATCCAGTAGTTCGGTAATCTGCTTTGATGTCCAGTCGGAATTCTCCGGATCCGAGGTTTGCATCAGGTAATACTGAATTTTTGTTTCCGCATCAACTTCATCATTCAAAAAAGCGCTTTTGATGTGCTCAAAGGCTTTGTTGAAATTCCCTTCCTCCTGATAAAAACCGGCCAGTGAGAAATGAACAAATCCGTTATCCGGATCAATTTCCAGAATTTTTAAATAGTTTTTCAGCGCATTTTCCTTGTCTCCCCGGGTCTGGTAAAACTCGGCCAATAAACCGTAATACCGGGGTTCATCCGGATTGGAAACGATCAGCCTGTTGATTTCTTCAAAAGCCTTTTCCGGTTTTTCCCATAACAGATAAACCTGCTGTTTAGCCACGGAAATCTGATCGTTGAGCCCCAGTTTTTTTTCCAGCAAATTATAGGCATCAATCGCTTCCTGGTAATTACCGGCCCTGCTTTGGGTCATGGCTTTTATATACAGGTATTCATCATTATCCGGTTCCTCCAAATAAAGTTTTTCATAGAGTACAGCAGCTTCGGCAAACTGTTTGCGTTCCTGATAGATCCGGGCCAGAAGCAGCTTGTACCATTTGTTGCTGTCATCGATGGAAACAGCTTTTTCCAGCAAGAGAGAGGCACTGGTCAAATCCTTGTTGGCATAATGAATGTTTGCCATTTCATACATGGATACAGCCGAATTAGGATCTATATTAAGACAACGGGAAAACAGGGCGGCAGCTTCCTGTAATTTTCCCATCCTTTTTTGCTTCAGCCCCTCAATGAACAGGTATTCATATTCATTTGCCTCATCTTCCGTCAGTTTGGTCTGTTCCGGTTCCTGTTGCTCCTTTTTATTTTCGGAAAACGGCTCTGTTGCCACTTCCTGACGTGCCGTTGTACAGGCCATACCGGTCAGCAGGAGCAACAGGAGCCAGCTGTTTATTATGATCTTCATGCTTTTTTTAGTTTTTTCCCGTATGTCCGAATCCGCCTTCCCCGCGCCGGGTATCTTCCAATATTTCCACAGACTGCCAGCTCACAGACTCTTGACGGGCAACAACCATCTGACATATTCGTTCACCGGGTTCAATGACAAAATCTTCCCCCGACAAATTAATCAGGATCACCTGAATTTCGCCCCGGTAGTCGGCATCAATAGTTCCCGGCGTATTCAGCACCGTAATACCCTTTTTCAGGGCCAGTCCGCTTCTTGGCCGGATCTGAGCCTCGTACCCCGAAGGTAACTCTATATGCAAGCCCGTCGGTACCAAAACTCTTTCCAAAGGTTTCAACACAACCGGCTTTTCCAGTTTTGCCCGTAAATCCATTCCCGCAGAATGCATTGTACTGTATGCAGGCAATGGATTACCCGACCGATTGATGATCTTGATTTGCATAGTCACATTTTTTCAAAAAGCAAAGATAGGGAAATATCCGCACTTCCCGGCCGAATATCAATTCATTAACTTAGCGCCTGTCTGTAAAGAACAACTTTTCAATAATTATGTCTGAAATAAACAAGCCTTCTTCACTTAATACAAAAGAATCGTCTTTTCTTATTAAATGACCGGTATCTGTAAAAATACCGGCCTCCCGGTAAAAATACCGGACAAAACGTGAGTCAAAATTTCTTTCCAGAAAACTGATGTTGATCCCCCATTTGGTGCGCAGGGAAGTAATCAGGTAATCGTTATATTGATCCTGCGGCCGGAGCAGTTCGTAATTCCAATAAACAAGACCTTTTTTTATTGCTTCCAGGTATTTTTTCAGATCCGGATAATTCCACCTCCTGGTTTCCAGATCATAAGAATGAGCAGAAGGACCGAATCCCAGATAAGGTTTTCTTTCCCAATAAGAACGATTATGTATGGAATACCGTCCGTCCCGGGCAAAATTAGAAATTTCATAGGCTTCAAAACCGGCTTCTCCAAGTTTTTTCCGAAGCAATTTAAACTGGGCAAGACTTAGTTCATCAGAGATTTTACTGAGCTTTCCGCTTTTCAGATGTTTATAAAATACCGTCCCTTCATGAAAGCTCAGGTCATATGCCGAAATGTGACTTACAGGCAGTTCAACAGCTGCATGCAAATTTCTTTCCCAAGCAGAAAGCGTTTGTTCAGGAAGTCCGTAAATAAGATCGATACTCAAATTGGAAAAACCGGCTTCACGGGCCAGCAGAATACTTTTTACGGCCTGTTGAGCAGAATGCCTCCGGTTCATGGTTTTCAGATCCCGGTCATCAAACGACTGAACTCCCAGGCTCAGACGATTGACTCCGAAACGAAGCAATCCTTTCAGCACAGGCAAACTCAGATCATCCGGATTGGCCTCCAGGGTAATTTCCGGTTCAGAACAAAAGGAATACTGAGCAAAAACCTTGTTAAGAATACCTTCCAATTCAGAGCCACTCAATACAGAAGGCGTTCCTCCTCCCAAATAGAGGCTTTTTACCGTTTCCATTCCTAGCTCCGTTTGACGTTGGCTGATTTCTTTGCCAAGCGCTGTTAAAAAATCACCGCGCATTCCAAGATTGGTGGTTTTATAAAAGTCACAGTAGTAACAACGGGTTTTGCAAAACGGAATATGAATATAAATTCCTGCCATGGATAAAACACTGATTATCTTCCTTTTTTAATTCCTCCTTCCGGGCACGTTTTATATAATACACCAAACGTCCGGATATACAAAAAGTAACAGTCCGGTCAGAAACGAATCATATTTTCAACAGCTCTTCATGTCCCTTCATATCCGCAATGATGGAAGCAATCGTGGTTTCCGAATAAAACTTCATAAGTGCAGAACGAACCTTATTGAACTGATGATGTACGGCACAGGGTGTTTCCCTTTCCCTGTGCTCCGAACAAGGTTCCAGACTAATCAGGCAATTCAGAAAAAAATCTTCCCCGTCTACTGTTTTCACAATATCGTAAAGACTGATTTCATCAGCCGCTTTTCCCAGTCCGAACCCACCGTTTGGCCCCTTGGTCGATGACAGAATTTTATGCTTGACAAGGTTTTGCAGGATCTTTCCGAGAAAAGGAGAGGGAATGTCCAGATCTCCCGATATTTTTTTTATTCCGATCTTTGCACCGTCCTTACTGAATTTTCCCAAATAGATTAGTGCCCGGAGTGCATATTTGCATGTATTCGACAGCATGGCATTATTGTTTTGATTTCCATTGTTGAGAAAAAGATTGGCTGGCAAAATACGGAAGCTTTTTCTGCTTTCCCAGCGCATTCTTTGCCAAACCGGTCAGTTTGTTTTTCCATGTTCCCCTCACGGCATCCAGCCGGCTTCTTTTCATAAAAAAAAAGGTATAAGCTTTCATACCGGCATTCCAAAGAATTGTACCATATCCCCGACTTACAGCATCTCTTCTATTGAAAAGCAGCAGGTTATGCAAAGGTATTTTAACCGGACACACTTCCGTACATTTACCACAGACCGAACAAGCCGAACTCAAATGATTATAGGCCCTGAATCCACTGAAAAAAGGAGTAATCACACTGCCAATAGGACCACTGTAAGTCGACCCATAGGTATACCCGCCCACATTTTTGTATATAGGACAGGAATTAAGACAGGCTCCGCAGCGAATGCATTTCAAAGCCTGATGCTGCTCCTTATGCCGGTAGAGTTCAGACCGGCCGTTATCCAAAAGAATCACGTACATTTTCTCCGGACCGTCTGCTTCCCCTTCCTGTTTCGGCCCTGTAACAACCGAATTGTAAACCGTCACATACTGACCGGTGCCGTGTACGGCCAGCAACGGCCAAAACAAACCCAAATCAGTAAGGGAAGGAATAATTTTTTCAATGCCTGCCAATACAATATGAACCCGCGGAAAAGAAAAACTCATCATGGCATTTCCCTCGTTCTCGGTCAGCGCAATTCCTCCCTCTTCCGCAATCAGAAAATTGGCTCCGGTAACTCCAATATCGGCCTGCATAAATTTATGACGTAACAATTTTCTCACATAAGCCGTAATGAATTCCGGAGTGCTGTGTTCCGGAGTGTCAAATTTCTTATGAAAAAGTTCAGCAATATCTTCCTTGGATTTATGCATGGCCGGCGTAACAATATGATAAGGTTTTTCCCCGGCAAGCTGAACAATATACTCTCCCAGATCGGTTTCCAGAGATTCCACACCAAGTGCTTCCACCTGATTATTAAAATCAATCTCTTCCGTGGTCATTGACTTGCTTTTAACAATAAGTCCGGCCTGATTTTCCAGTATAATTTGCTGAATAGCCCGAATGGCCTCACTCCCTGTTTCAGCCCAGATTACTTCGGCTCCCCTGGCGCTGATCTTTTTTTCAAAAAGAAGCAGGTAATCCGGCAAATTGTGAATTACTTTATCCTTAATAAGGGAAGCTCTTTCCCGGGCAAGCTGCAGATCAGAATACAAATTTTTGCCTTTGCCAACAGCCTTATCATACCTGGAAATATTGAATTGTATTGTTTTCCGATGCCTCAGATCAAAAGCAATACGACCGGCATCTTTCATAAATTTAGCTTTAGCAACACCCATATTATCCGCAATCATTTTTATATTTATCCCCGGCTATTAATATAATTCTCATTCCGGCAAAAATAATACTTAAAAGTATTTATTTCAGCTTATCAGTTAAGAAACTTTTTAAATTCCCGGTTTTCCAAAGCATAACAAACAATCAGAAAAAACAACAGTAAAATTGCATGAAAAACAATATTGGCCGGGAAATTTCCAAAAACAACAACAACCGACAGTGCATAAATTACCAGGGCCAGCAGCAAATAAAAAAGGATCCGGCCCACAGGATAAGGTACCGGATAATACTTTTGTCCGATTACATAAGACAGTACAGTCATCACCACAAAACAAACCAGAACGGCAACAGCAGAAGCCATGTAACCAAAGCGGGGAATAAAAGCCAGGTTGATCAACAGACTGATCAGGGCCCCCGTCAAGGCAAAATAGGCTCCGAAACGGGTTTTATCGGTAAGTTTGTACCAGAGCGAAAGCGTATAGTAAATACCCAGAAAAAGATTGGCCATCAGAACCAGCGGAACCACTCTGAGCCCTGAATAATAATTAGGATGAATAATGTGAAAAGATTTAAAAAGATCCAGAAACATACTGATGCCCAAAAAGATAATCAGTCCAAACAAAACAAAATATTTCAAAATAAGGGCATAACCCCGCTTATTATCTTCCGACTTGATCTGGGAAAAGAAAAACGGCTCAAAAGCATAACGAAAAGCCTGTATAAACATATTCATCAGTACGGCCAGTTTATAATTGGCCCCGTAAATGCCCAGTTGTTCCCAAGGTTGCTGGTCGGCCGGAATAAGCTTAGGAATCAATATTTTGTCAATATTCTGATTCACCATACCGGCAATTCCAACTACCAGTATAGGAAAAGAATACCAGATAATTTCACGCAACAAACGGGTGTTCAACCTAAATTTGGCAGGCAGTTGGATAATCAGTAGCAAAAAAGTTACAGCCGAAGCAATCAGATTGGAAATCAAAACATACCCCACACCTATACTTTCCGAATAAACCAGTCCTACAGGATGAGCCGGATTGTTTTTCAACAACAGCGGACAAATTGTAAGAAAGAAAATATTAAAAAAAATGTTGGTGAAAATATTGACCAGTTTCAGTACGGCAAAATGTATGGCTTTGGATTCAATACGCAGTTTGGCAAAAGGAATTGCGGTAATAGCATCCAGCGCCATAATCCATCCAATCCAACGAATATATTCGGGATGTCGGGAATAGTCAAGCCAACCGGCAAGAACTTCCGTAAAACAATAAACAGCAACCAGAAATATAGTTGAGCTGGCCAGAAGGGAAATTATGGTACTGGAATATACCAGCTCACGATCTTTATGCTCCGAAGCAAACCGGAAATAGCCGGTTTCCATGCCGTAGGTCAATAAGACCATCAAAAAAGCCATGTAGGAATATAAATTGGTTACCACACCGTATTCCGCAGCCAAAAAAACATGCGAATAATAGGGTACCAACCACCAGTTTAAAAAGCGGCCCATAATACTGCTTACTCCATAAACGGCAGTATCTCCGACCAGTTTTTTAAATGAATTCAATTTGTTCTTTTATTTCTTCAAAGATAACCATTCCTTAATTAGCTCCCCGGAAAAATATATCCAATCCGTGCTGTTCTTTTAATAATGATTATTTTTACATGCAAAAGAAAGGCTTTGGGTAATTGAAAAAC
>JBFWIL010000044.1:0-14162 GCA_050256015.1 Mangrovibacterium sp.
GCAGACGGTATATGATTTTCCCTTCTCCGGGCAGTTCGGCTTTCCTGCAGTAATGGCCTGTGGCCACATAATCTGCTCCCCGTTTCAGGCATTCGTTTACAAAGATATCGAATTTTATTTCCCGGTTGCAGAGCACATCCGGATTGGGGGTGCGGCCCTGCCGGTATTCGCTGAACATGTAATCGACCACACGCTGCCGGTAATCCTTGCTCAGATCGACGATGTGAAAGGGAATTTTCAGCTTTTGGGCAACCATTTCCGCGATCAGGGCATCGTCTTCCCAGGTGCACTGCCCGGTCAGTGTTCCCGTCCGGTCGTGCCAGTTGATCATAAACAATGCCGAGACCTCGCAGCCCTGTTGTTTGAGCAGGTAGGCAGCAACACTGGAGTCGACTCCTCCCGATAATCCGATAACGACCTTCTTCATTTTTAATGTTTAAAATAAAACAGTTTTCCCGGCTTGCCTGAAAAAATGCGATTCCGGCTGTTCCCTGCCGTCGGGAAACGGGTTCGCTCCGCCTGCACTTTGCGGGTTTTCCGGGATCTGCGGGCGAAACCGCCCGGAAACTGCAAAAATAACAGGAAAATTGCAATTATTTAGCATCTTTGCGCCATGTTAAGGATTAAGGAACTGGGTAAGGATACAACTTTTTTGGCGATAGTTGCTTCTCTGCTCTGGGCATCGGCTTTTACCGGTGTGAAAATCGGACTGGATTATCATACTCCCTTTCAGTTTGCCGGAGTACGCTTTACCCTGTCGGGAATTTTGCTGTTCTTTTATTTCAATAACCGGCGGACGTACTGGCGGCAGCTGGTCAGAAACCGGCGCTTTGTGGCTCTGGTGGCTCTCCTGCAGACGGTGGTGCAGTACATGCTTTTTTACTCCGGAGTAAACCTGCTTCCTGCTTCTATTGCAGCTATGATCGGAGGATCATCCCCTTTGTTTGTGTCGGTTGTGGCTCATTTCGGCATGCCAGGTGACAGGATGGACCGGATGAAATTGTTCAGTATTTTGCTGGGCGTCCTGGGGGTGGTGATTATTACACTGGGACGCAACATGTGGCTTGCCGGAATGAGCGTAAGCCTGTCGGGGGTGGTTTTGCTGTTAACCAATAATCTGGTTTCCGGCTGGTCTAATGTTCTGGTTGCCAGGCATAAGGGGACGATTTCTGCAGTAGTGCTCAGTTCATCGTCCCTTTTGTTCGGGGGGATAGGACTGCTTCTGATATCCTTTCCCGTTGAAGGATTCGGGCTGCGTGCAGTGGCTCCGGAGTATTTTGCGGCTCTGGCCTGGCTTAGCTTTCTTTCGGCAGCCGCCTTTGCCATTTGGTATACGCTGCTTCAACGGCCGGGGGTGACCGTATCGGGACTGAACATGTGGAAGTTCCTGATCCCTGTGGCCGGAGCCATGCTGAGCTGGATCATCCTGCCCGGAGAGTCGGCCGACCTGGTTTCGGTGTCGGGCATGATCGTGATTGCGCTGTCTCTATGGCTTCATAACTATGCGAACCGGAAAAGAACAGGCTGTAAAAAACCAGGGTCGTAATAGGGAACGTTGTTTCATTCTTACGGCACCCTGCCGGTAAGAATTTGCAGCAAGAAGGGGCCCTTGCCGGAATAGCTTCAACTTTCTCTTGTTTACTGCATTCATGTAAAATTAACCAAAAGGTTAAAATCAAAGGTTAAATTATTTGGATTTTCTTTCTGGTGTTTTTACTTTTGACCAGATATTTAAACTATATGATTAAACCAGGTAGTTAATTATGGACAGATTAAAAGAAAATACGGAAGAAAAAATTGTTGAGGCCGCAAAAAAGGTTTTTGTAAGGAAAGGGATGGATGGTGCCAGAATGCAGGAAATTGCCGATGAAGCCGGCATCAACAAAGCTTTGCTTCATTATTACTTTCGGAGCAAGGAGAAGTTGTTTGACGCAATTTTTGAACGGATTATCCGGTTGGCTTTCCCAAAAATCGGTCGGATTCTTTATTCCGATCTGCATTTTAAACTCAAGCTGGAACAGATTATTGATACCTATCTCGACCTGCTGATAAAGCATCCCTATCTGCCGGCTTTTATTATTAAAGAGCTGAACCGGGATGCTTCCCTGTTTTTCCGGCTCATTCAAAAATTCGGCTTTGACGTACAGCCGGTATTTCAAGTCGTTAACGATGCCATGGACCGGGGAGAGCTGGTCCGGATGAAACCGGAGCATCTGGTGGTGAATATCGTTTCTCTCAGCGTATTTCCTTTTGCGGTCAGGCCCCTGATCAGCTATATTGCTTTTGGTGAAGATGAAAAGGCCGTAAAGACGTTTTTTGAGGAACGAAAACAGGTTGTGAAGACCTTTGTGCTGGGAGCTGTAACACCCAAATAAAACAGCGGGGAACGATTCGCCGGTTCTGCAATGGTTTCCGGATCCCTGGCCGTTCCCGGCCGGGAAGCCGGGGCATCTGCACAGAAACAATGAAGACCGTTCTTTGCGGATATGAAAAATACAGGTTTATGAAAAACAGAAAACTATTTTTGTGGATGCTGCTGGTGCTTCCTGGATCATTTGCCGGAGCTCAGGATTCTGTCAGCCTGAGCGACTGCCAGGCCTGGGCCCGGGAGGCACATCCCTTTCTGAAACAGAAAGTATTGTACGGAAGAATAAGTGAACTGAAACAGGAAAACAATCAAACATCCTTTTTGCCGCAGTTGTTGCTTGAGGCCCGGGCTACTTATCAGTCGGATGTCACGAAAGTTGACATTCAGTTACCCGGTGTAGATCTTCCCGGGCTGGCAAAGGACCAGTACAAACTTTATCTGGATGTCCGGCAAAACATCTGGGACGGAGGGGTGGTGAAAGCGAACGATGTGCTGGCGGAAGCACAGAAACAGGCGGATCAACAGGGTGTGGAAGTGGATTTGTATTCGGTCCGGGAGCAGGTGAATGACCTGTTTTTCAGTAGTTTTATCTTGCAGGAGAACCTCCGTATTTTGCAAAGGAAAAGGGAAACGCTGGAGGCACGCAGGCGAAGGACCGAATCGGGTGTGCGCCATGGCATGATGCTGCAGTCGGATCTCAATCAGATCCTGGCGGAACTGCTCAGACTCAGGCAGCAGGAAACGGAATTACAGTCGGACCGGGAAACCGCTTTGGCAGCCCTGGCCATTTTAACGGGAAAGCAGGCGGACGAACTGCAAAATCTGATGCTTGGCACCGCAGAAGTGGATTATCGTTTAAAACCGGTGCGTCCCGAACTGGATTATTTTGAATTGCAGGATAAGTCGCTGGCTGTATCGGCCGATCTGATTAAAAAGAAACGGAATCCGCAGGTTTATGGTTTTGGACAGGCCGGATACGGGCGTCCGGGATTAAATATGCTTGACAATGATTTTGTTTCTTATTACCTGGTGGGTGTTGGGCTGAACTGGAAGGTTTTCGACTGGAAAAACGCCGGAAGGGAGCGGAAAATAGTGCAGCTTCGTCAGGAAATGGTACAAACCCGGCAACAGCAATTTGAGCGGGATGTTCAGCTTGCGCTTGACCGGGAACGGAAAAGAATTCAACAGTTAAACAAGATACTTGAAAGTGACCGGGAACTTATTGTGTTGCAGGAACAGATCACTAAAAGTTCGGCCTCGAAGCATGAAAACGGAACTCTTACAATTTCTGATTACCTTCAGGATCTGAATGCAGAGATGACGGCCCGTATCACTTTCGAAACCCATAAGGTCCGGCTTGAAGCTGCCAAAGTTAATTATCTGAATATCCTGGGAAAATAAAAATAAAGGCTATGAATATAAAAATCATTTTTGCATTGGTATTAACAGTTCTGGCTGCATGCGGGGGAAATAAAGACCGTTCGGATGCTTTCGGAAATTTCGAAACGGAGGAGACCATCATTTCTTCTGAGATGGAAGGTAAACTGATACATGTTCCGTTTGAGCTGGGAGACCGGGTTAACCGGGGCGATTTGCTGGCCGTAGTCGATACCACCAGTTTTTGTTTGCAAATCAGACAGCTGGAAGCACAAAAACAGGCGGTTGCCGGCAAACGGATCAATGTGCAGGCTCAGGCCGAAGTGTTGAAGGAGCAGATTGCAAACCAGAAGACCACGCAGAGCCGGATTCACCGGATGTTTGCCGACAAAGCCGCCACCCGGCAGCAGGTGGATGATGTGGATGGCCGGTTGCGGGTACTGGAAAAACAGCTGAAAAGCACGACAAGCCAGTTTGTACTGATAGACCGTGACCTGGAAGTTATTGAAGCCCAGATTAACCTTGCCAAAGATAAGCTGGGAAAATGTTTTGTGGAGACCCTGGCTCCGGGCACGGTGCTTGAAAAGTATGTGGAACCGGGCGAAGTGGTTTCTCCGGGTAAAGCCATTGTAAAGCTGGCCGAGCTTTCCGAGTTGGACCTGCGGGTTTATGTAAGCGGCGCTCAGCTTCCGGTAATTAAGCTGGACCAGGAAGCCGAGGTGCTGATTGATCAGGATGAGGATGCCAAGCAGGTATTGAAGGGGCGGGTTACCTGGATAGCTCCGGAAGCGGAATTCACGCCAAAAATTATTCAGACGAAAGAAGAACGGGTTAAACTGGTTTATGCCGTGAAGGTCAGGGTTAAAAATGACGGCCGGTTAAAGATCGGCATGCCAGGCGAAGTAAATTTCTGAGTGGATCAGCATACCGTATACGGCTTACCGGCAAAATCAACGGACTTGGGGTGTTACGGCCAGTGATGGATCGTTAAAAACGAAGCTGACAGCAAACGGCTGAAGAATGATTGAAGTACAAAACATATCGAAATCTTACGCGGATATCCAGGCGCTGAACAATGTTTCTTTTGGGGTTAACAGGGGTGAACTGTTCGGCCTGATCGGACCGGACGGGGCCGGAAAGACAAGCCTGATGCGGATTTTGGCCACCCTGCTTGTTCCCGACGAAGGATCGGTATGCCTGGCCGGGATAAATGTGGTGAAAGATTACCGGAAAATAAGGCAGATGGTTGGTTATATGCCCGGCCGGTTTTCGCTTTATCCGGATCTGACTGTTGAAGAGAACCTGGCATTTTTTGCCACGGTTTTCGGAACCTCAGTTGCTGAGAATTACGATTTGATCAGGGATATTTATGTACAAATTGAACCCTTTAAGAACCGGCTGGCCGGAAAGCTTTCGGGAGGGATGAAACAAAAGCTGGCGCTTTCCTGTGCCCTGATCCACAAACCTGAGGTTCTGATCCTCGATGAGCCTACTACCGGGGTGGATGCCGTTTCCCGCAAGGAATTCTGGGAGATGCTGCGCAAACTGCAGCAGGATGGAATGAGCATCCTGGTTTCTACTCCTTATATGGATGAAGCAGGACTTTGTGACCGGGTGGCCCTGATGCAGAAAGGGGAGATTCTGACTGTTGAAAGCCCTACCCTGATTACCGGAAAATATAAACGGTTGCTGCTGGCTGTCAGCTCAGACAACAGGTACAGGCTTATCTGCGATCTGAGGGAATGGACGAAAACAAACACCGTCTATGCGTTTGGGCAGTTTCTGCATTTCACTTCAAAACAGGATGAGGTAGGTGTTGCTGAAATGGAACGTTATCTGCTTGCCCGAAATCATAAACGTTTTCAGGTTTTGGAGATTGCTCCCGGCATTGAAGATGTGTTTATGGACCTGATGCGTAACGAGCAGGCTTAAGTTGTAAGCATTTAGATTGAAAACAGTTATTATGGATGAACCGGTTATTAAAGTAAAGGATTTGGTGAAGAAGTTTGGTTCGTTTGTGGCTAACGATCATCTGAATTTTGAGGTTTACCGGGGCGAGATTTTTGGTTTCCTGGGAGCCAACGGTGCCGGGAAAACCACAGCCATACGAATTCTTTGCGGACTGTCTTCGCCGACTTCGGGTGAGATCATGGTCGGCGGATTTGATGTTTACCGCCAAACCGAGCATATTAAGCAAAATATCGGTTATATGAGCCAAAAATTTTCTCTTTATGAAGATCTGACCATTTCGGAGAACATCCGGTTTTACGGAGGCATCTATGGAATCCCGGTTAAAGTGAGAAAGGCAAAGGAACGGATCCTGCTGGAAAAACTCCGTCTGGGTGACCATCGGAACCGGTTAATTGCTTCGTTGCCACTGGGATGGAAGCAGAAACTGGCTTTTTCCGTTGCCGTGCTGCATGATCCAAAAATCGTTTTTCTGGATGAACCTACCGGCGGCGTTGATCCGGTGACCCGCCGTCAGTTCTGGGACCTGATCTATGAAGCTGCTGCCGGGGGAATGACGGTTTTTGTTACGACGCATTACATGGATGAAGCCGAATACTGTGACCGGGTTTCTGTTATGGTTGACGGAAAAATTGTTGTGCTGGATACTCCTGCCGGTATGAAAAAGCGATTCAATGCGGAGAATATGAACGAAGTATTTCTTAAGATAGCCAGAAAGCAATGAATAGTTTTTTCGGATTTGTAAGAAAAGAGTTCCTTCACATTTTCAGGGATGTGAGAACAATCGTTATCCTGTTTGGAATTCCGGTGGTACAGCTTCTGTTGTTCGGAACGGTTATCACTAACGAGATAAAAGATGCGAAAATAGCCGTGTATGACCAGTCCAAAGACGAACTTACCCGGGAAATAACCGCCAAGCTTCTTTCATCGGGTTATTTCTTGCTGGACCGGCAACTGGGAAACGCCAAAGAAATAGAAGCAACTCTCCGGAAAGGCAAGGTGAAGGAAGTGCTTGTTTTTGAAGCGAACTTTTCCGAAACACTGGAGCGGGAAGGCAAGGCCGGTATTCAGCTCATTGCGGATGCCTCCGATCCCAATACCGCCAGGCTGCTTGCCGGCTACACGGCCGGCATAATCAGCGATTATCTGGAAAAGGAAGCGGGGGGGCTAAAGGAGCCGCTTTATATCAGCCCGGAGGTGCGGATGTATTACAACGAAGAGCTGAAATCTGTGTATATGTTCGTTCCGGGTCTTATGGCCATGATTCTGATGCTGATATCGGCCATGATGACTTCTATTTCCATTACGCGGGAAAAAGAAACCGGAACCATGGAAATATTGCTGGTATCACCGCTCAGGCCTGTCCATATTATCCTGGGAAAGGTTATTCCGTACCTGCTGCTTTCGTTTATTAATGCTGCGGTTATTGTGCTGATCGGTTACTTTGTTTTTGGCGTACCTGTTAAGGGAAGCTGGTTTTTGCTGATGGCCGAAAGTGTTCTTTTTATCCTGATGGCCTTATGCCTGGGGATTCTGATCTCTTCGGTTGCAGAAACGCAGATGGTGGCCATGTTCATTTCGCTGATCGCACTGATGCTGCCGGCGATCCTGATATCCGGATTCATTTTTCCGATTGAAAATATGCCCGAACCTTTGCAGTTTCTTTCGCTGCTTATGCCTTCCCGATGGTTTATTGTGATCCTGAAAAATATCATGCTGAAGGGAACCGGGATTTTGTATTGCTGGAAAGAAACGCTGATCCTGGCCGGCATGGCCGTAACCTTTATTGTTGTTGCCGTTAAGAAATTTAAAGTCCGGCTTGAGTAAAACGGGTAATGGATCACGGGATTTCTTTTGCATTTGAATAAACAAACAGATTGACAATATAACCATCATGCGAACTATTTTTTATCTCATTCAAAAGGAATTTATCCAGGTGTTCCGGAATAAGACCATGCTTCCTATGATCATTATGATTCCTTTGCTTCAGATGCTGATCCTGGTTTTTGCTGCAACCTATGATTTGAAGAAAGTGGATATCTGTGTTTCGGATCAGGATCTCTCCCATATTTCGCGTGATCTGATAAGCCGTTTTGAGGCATCTCCCTTTTTTCGTATAAAGGGAGCTTCCTTTGATCCCGGGGATGAGGAAAAAAGTTTTTACCGGGAGGAAACTGATTTTATTCTGGTCATCCCCGAAGGATTTGAACGAAACCTTATTCGTGAAGATGAAGCAAGTATTCAGTTGCTGGTCAATGCCGTTGACGGGAGTAAGGCCTCCCTGATCTATTCCTATGCCCGGTCTATTTTGTCCGGCTTTAACCGGGAGGTCATTGCGGAGTGGAAAGGATTGTCCGGGTTCAGTCCTCGGAAAGAAATAGAGCTGCGTGACAATTACTGGTTCAATCCGGAACTGGACTACAAATGGTACATGGCTCCGGGAATTCTGGCTATCCTGGTTAGCCTGATCGGCATGTTTCTCTCGGGAATGAACCTGGTCAGGGAAAAGGAGATAGGGACAATTGAACAGCTGAATGTTACGCCGATCAAAAGATATCAGTTTATTCTGGGTAAGCTGTTCCCTTTTTTGGTCATTGCCCTGTTCGATCTGGCTTTTGGCTTACTGATTGCCCGGCTGGCCTTTGCTTTGCCTGTTGAAGGAAGCCTGGCGCTCCTGTTCGGGTTTGCTGCCCTGTATTTGCTGGGTGTACTCGGGATGGGATTGTTTATCTCAACAATTACGGAAACCCAGCAACAGGTCATGTTTGTCACCTATTTCATTTTGATCATCTTTATCCTCATGGGGGGCGTTTTTACTCCTGTTGAAAACATGCCCGAGCTGGCGCAAAAATTCAATCGTTTAAATCCGATCTGTTATTTTATCCGGATTATGCGGATGGTTGTGCTGAAAGGTTCGGGTTTTACCGATTTGTATGAAGAGTTCGTGTCGCTCTCGGTCATCGGGATTTCATTCCTGATCCTGGCCATCCGGAGATACCGGAAGACTATCTGAACCCCAACAGGGTCTGCAAACCCTGTTGGGACAGGTTTTTTCATTTGCCTATTCGACCGGAATGTCTGTGTTTACGTTTCTGCAACCTTTCAGTGCATAATACAGCATGTAAAGTATGCAGGCAAGCATCACCCAGTAACTGGGCAGGTAGCCTGCCAGGTCGGCTACATAGCCCTGTATGAGCGGGATAATGCCTCCGCCGCAGACCATTACCATAAAAATTCCCGAAGCAGCAGCCGTATATTTGCCGAGTCCTTCCACGGCCAGGTTGAAAATGCCTCCCCACATCACCGAGGTACAGAGTCCGCACAGAATGATGAAGAGCACATTGACGGGGATGCGGGTGGCTGTGCTGCTGCCGGTCATCCAGCTGATATCCGCACTGATGCTGGTTGGCAGCAGGATGGCCAGCAGGATGAACAGGGAACCAAGGGCAGAGACAAAGGTCATCATGGTCTTGCTGGAGAAGCGGGCCCCCAGGGATGCGCCGGCAAGTCGTCCCACAAGCATCAGCAGCCAGTAGATGCCTACCAGGAAGCCGGCCACAGCGGCGTTGATACCCAGTCCGGGTTTTAATTCTCCATTTATTATCTTTTGAGCTTTTTCAAAGGAATCTTTTGCCACGATGCGCGGTTCGTATTGCTTTTTTGCGGCATGGAGGCGGTCTTCCTCTTCCAGGGAAGCCCGGTATGCAGCATTGTTCTGCTGGCGGTTGTATTCGGCAATCCTTTCTCCGGCCTGGCCGGTGGTGAAGGTAGTCATATACAGATTGGCCGTGCTGGGAATGCCGATTTCCACCCCCACGTAAACAAAAATAGCCAGGGTTCCCAGAATAAAATGGCGGAAAGAAAACGGACTGTACCTGTCTCTGGTTTTCCGGGCCTTATCCATATGCGGTTCGGGAATGTCGACGAACAGCAGTACGGCAAAGGCCAGGGCAAAAATCCCTATGGCCAGGAAAAGGGCCGGATTGGCTTTTTCGATGGTTCTGCCGGCTTCGGCGCCCATCAGATAACCCACCAGCATTGGCGTAATGGTGGCTGCAATGGAATTGATCGATCCCCCGAACTGGATCAGCTGATTCCCTTTGTTGCCTCCGCCTCCGAGGGTGTTAAGCATCGGATTGACCACCGTGTTCAGCATGCACATGGAAAATCCGGAAATAAAGGCCCCTGCAAGATAGACGGTAAAATTTCCCACCACTCCGGAAAGATACTGGATCAAAACACCCGTGATACCAACCAGGATGGCTGCCAGGGCTGTTTTCTTGTAACCGATTTTTTTCAGCATGATCCCGGCCGGAATGCCCATAAAGGCATAAGCAATGAAATTGGCAAAGAATCCGAGCTGGGATTCAAAGTTGGATGCTCCGAACTGCCGGGCCACAATTACGCCCATCGGACTGGGAAGGCCGGTTACGAAAGCAATCATAAAAAACAGGGCAAACATCATTGCAATAGGCAATGCATAGCTTTTTTTTTGATCCATAAGTCTTTGTTTAATATTGTTTTACGATGTGTTTGATTTATTCGGGGAGCTTCCCTTTCCCGTTTTGTATAAGGCATCCTTGCCTGAATAAGGCAGGCGCAAGCAGACAAAACGGCAAGAAAGATACTGAATTTTTTTTTAATTCAGCAAGAATCTTTTTTTGATCATTCTGATGAATCTGCATGGACGAAAGAGCGTTGTTTTTAAGAATATTGTACCTTTATCCTGCTCCAATATATACCGAAGATGAAGAAAGCTGCCCTTAACCTGGTTCTTATTCTGCTGGCCGGATTGTCAGCCTGCCGGTTTTCCGGCGGGGAGGGGGTGATGACCGGAATTATTCCCAGACCTGTTCAGGTGGAATACTTGGGGAGGGAACTGAAACTGGAACGGGGGATAAGCCTTGATGTTGTTCCCGGTAATCTTGAATTTGCAGGGGAGTGGATGACCGCAGAGTTGAAAAGGCTTCAGGATGCCGGGATAATTCCCCTCGGAACGAAGGCTCCGGCAGAGATCCGGATGAAGCTGGATAATCTGTTTGCCCAACCGGAGGGTTACCGGCTTGAGATCAGGCGTCACATTGAGCTGACCGCCCGCGATGAAAGGGGAATTTTTTATGGTTTGCAGACACTGATTCAGATTTTGTGGCAGGCAGGGACCAAAGCGGATAATACGGTTGTACCGGCCATGATGATTACCGATTATCCCCTTTTCCCATGCCGGGGGGTACGGCTGGACGCAGTCAGGTATGAGCTGTCTTCCGGGTTCATTAAAAAGTATGTGGAACTGATGGCCATGCATAAAATGAATGTGTTGCTTTGGCGGTTTCATGAAACCTTGTTTGTGCAGCCCGACACTGTGTCGGAGTTGGTGAACTATGCCAGGAAGCGGGGAGTAATGCTGATTCCGGAGACCGGAGCTTTGTCCGGTACGGCAGTTCCCCCGGGAAAAACTGAAGGAGCGGAAGAAGTGGTGATTTGTTCGGACTGGTATCCGGAACCGACAGCGGAAGAAGATCGGGGTCCGCTGGAACGTATTTATTCTTTGAAGCCGGAATGCAGTAATTCCGGGGAGACCGTTGAACAAGGAATTCCGGGAATTCTGGGTATTATCCCGTCCGACAGTCTGTACAGCGGGACATGGTTGGAATACCGGAGCCTTCCGGGAATGACTGCCTTAAGCGAGTTGCTCTGGTCTCCCCGCGAAGGTATGGACTTTCCCGACTTCCTCCGGCGGCTTGAGCCGTTTCTCAGGCAGCTTACGCTGGCCGGTTACCGTTTCCATATACCGGTTCCACGGAGCTTGCTGGGCAACTATAT
The DNA here is from genome assembly GCA_050256015.1 of Mangrovibacterium sp. Lineage (GTDB taxonomy): Bacteria > Bacteroidota > Bacteroidia > Bacteroidales > Prolixibacteraceae > JBFWIL01. The sequence continues at coordinate 11,534 of JBFWIL010000044.1, forward strand.
TTTTATGGACAGTGTCCGGGTGGAGCTGGGCAATCCATGGCCTTTTGCCCGTATTCGCTATACACTGGACGGTACGGAGCCTGCCGTGCATTCGCCCGTGTACGAAAAACCTTTTGTACTGAAACGGCCGGCCGTTCTGAAAACCCGCCTGTTCCTGGAAAGCGGGAGGCATAGTGAGACACGGAGCTTCCGTTATCGCAGGGTGTCTCCGGTGCCTTCTTATTCTCAGGATCCGGGGGAACTGAAAAGCGGGCTGATCTGTAAGTATTACGAGCAAAAGCTTCGCTCGGTCGGGGCTGTAAAAAAATACCGGCCAAAGCGAGATACGGTGGTTGAGCGGATCAGCCTGCCCGAAAAGCGGAGTAAAGAGGGTTTTGCCCTTGAATTTACCGGCTACCTGAAGGTTAGCCGGAGAGCGGTTTATACGTTTCGTATGTGCTCTGATTACGGAAGCCGTTTCCTGCTGGGCGAAACGCTGGTTATCGATCATGACGGGAGACATGCCAGTACCGCCGCGTTCGGGCAGGTTGCGCTGGAACCCGGCTATTATCCTATTTATGCCGGCTATTTTGATTCCGGCGGAAAGAGTTTTCTGCAACTGCAGTACCGGAACGATGGAGATGGCTGGAGTGAAATACCCCCGGAAAGGCTTTTTCACCGGTAGAAAGCGATATCCCTGTTTTGCCCGATGCTGTCGGAAAGAAGGTTGCAAAAATGGGTATATTGGTGAAAAATTTGTAGTTTTCGCCGGCCTTGGCAGCGGGAATTCCTGTTGGAGGGGTTTTTATGACAAGATTTTAATATGATTTTAATATGAAAAAAATGAAGGTATTGCTGTTTCTTCTTTCCCTGGCTTTGCCGGGGGTTGGCCAGCAGTCGTTTAAGTATGTGATCATCCCGACCCGGTTCTCAGACCTGGGGCCGGGTTTTAATCCGTATCAGCTGAGTTCGGCTTTGCAAGATGTCTTGAACGGAAACGGGATTCCGACGGTTTTTGAATCGGATCAGCGTCCTGCCGACTATTGCGACGCCCTGGTGGCGGAACTGGAAAAATCGTCTTCCCTGTTTACCAACAAGCTGGTTGTGCGGTTTCGTGACTGCCAGAACAATATCATTTGGAGCAGGGAAGGAGAGGGAAGGTCCAAGGATTTTACCCTCGGTTATGCCGAGGCTCTGGCCGATGCACTGGACGGGTTCACGGTTTTGCCTCCGAACAACAAACTGGTGCAGACCGTTTTACGGTATGCTACACCTGGCAATCCGGTCGCTTCGCCGGCCGTAAGTCGTTTCTCAAGGGGGGAACATCCTGTTGCCGAGCCGACTGAAACAGTTGCTTCGGAGTCTGTTGTGAAGGAAACAGTTCCGGCGGAGGCTGTAGAGACAGAACGACCGGCCCCGGTCAGGAGTCCGGTTTCGGTTCCGGGAAAGATCGCTGATCCGGCAACAGAAGAAATGAATTATCAGCCTGATAACCTGTATTTTAACGAAACCTATCTGGTGGACTTCGTGGATGCAACGGACCAGGCAAACCGGCTGGTGGTAATTAACGGAAGTAAGCTGGGCTATGATAAACTGCAGGTTATTGCCGAACTGGAGCCGACCGATCTTCCGGGAATGTATACCGTGAGCTGGGAAACTCCGGAAGGAGAAACGCTGAGGGGAATTGCCACCGTTTCAGGAGGAAAACTCGATATTAAACTCCGGTCTGGTGATGAATCCTTGGAGATCAATCTGCTAAAACAGTAGGTGCCGGGGTGTGGCAGCCACAAAAGAGAGGTTATGTTATTTTTGTTTTTGTGCTTTTTTATTTCCGTATTTCTTGCACCTGTTAATGTCAGTGCGCAGCATGTCGCTGAACCCGTCCGGTTGGTGGTGGTGATCAATATTGAGCAGATGCGGGCGGATTACCTGCAGCGGTTTGCCTCCAGGTTCCGGGAAAATGGTTTTTTGCGGCTGGCAGGAGGGGGTGCCGTATGTTCAGATACGCGGATAAACCAGCATGTACTGAAAAACCTGACCGGAGTGCCGACGCTTTTTTCCGGGGTTTATCCGGCACGGCACGGGATTGTTGACGAAAGCTGGTATGACCGGCTGAAGGAGAAGGAGATTGATGCCCTGAAGGATAACGACTGCCTGACATTGGGCAGTGATTCCAGGGAGGGACAGCGTTCTCCGGCCCTGCTGCTAAGCGCCACGCTGGGCGACGTATTGAAGCTCTGCAGCAGGGGAAAGTCGAAAGTATTTTCAGTGGCCCTGAATGATTACAGCGCTGTTTTTTCTGCCGGCCATGCTGCCGACGGGGCATACTGGATGGACAACCAGACCGGGAACATGATTTCCAGTTCTTTTTATGTGGATCGTTTTCCCGGTTGGGCACTGAATTTCAACAACAAAAAGATGGCCGGGTATTTTTCCCGGCAGGAGTGGACCACCCTGCTATTGCCTTCCAGTTATAAGGAAAGCCTGCCGGACGATTACCCGCTGGAAAAAGGCTATTTCGGCAAATGGCGGCAATTTCCCTACCGCCTCAGTCAGCTGTTCTACCAGACAGGTAATTACAAGGTACTGAAAACCACTCCATATGGGAATGCCGTCGGCAATGAGTTGGCCATGGCCCTGATCGGTTCGG
>JBFWIL010000045.1:0-14154 GCA_050256015.1 Mangrovibacterium sp.
AGGCTGGGAGAGCTTGATGTGAGCAGCAGCAGCGGAGCCGATGTGAACCTTACGCAGCTTACGGCCACGCGTGTCAGTGTGGAAACCAGCAGTGGGGCAGACGCCTGTATTGGGGGGAAAGCCCGGGAACTCCATGCCCATGCCTCCAGCGGGAGTGATCTGGACTGCCGGGAACTGGTTGCCCGGGACGGGGAGGTGAGTGTTTCCAGCGGAGCCGATGCTTCTGTGCATGTTACGGGAATGCTCCGGGCCCGGGCTAGCAGCGGGGGCGATATCCGTTATGCAGGCAATCCTGAGCAGCGTGAGTTTGACGAGTCGAGCGGAGGCGATATCAACCGGTTGTGAACCGCCATTTTTTGCTGATCCAGGGTTCCCCGGCATAGGCAATGCCAATCCGGTTCAGAGCCCTGATCTGTCGGGGCGGGGGTCCTGTTTTAAGCCAGAGACGGGAGGAATGTTCCAGCTCTTCCCCGTAAAAGGAACGGTCGAGCTGCAGTTCACGTCCAAGCTTTCCCGGTCCGGCAAAGCCCTCCAGTTTCCTGACCAGCACAGCCGAGGCCTCATGCTCTGTGCCGGTGACGAAGTTCAGCATCCAGTACAGGCCGTAGATCAGGTAAACGTATACCCGCCCCCCGGACAGGAACATCACTTCCGTGCGGGGAGTTCTTCCTTTGCTGGCATGGCAGGCCCTGTCCTGTTGCCCGCAGTATGCTTCCGTTTCCGTGATACGGTACTGCCGCTTTTCCCCGTCCGGGAAGAAGCGTACCAGATTTTTTCCCACCAGTTCTCTGGCTACGGTCACTGTATCACGCTGAAAAAAGGCCGCCGGGAGTCTGTTATATTCTTTTGTCATCTGGTTATATTCGGATTCGATGATGAAATCCTGTGAACTTTTTGATCGCCAACAAAAATAATGAAAATACAGATATCTGTTTCCTAAATCTTTAGCTCCGGATCATTTGCAGTTTAGAAAAAAAGAAATACTTTTGCAGTCCCGATTATTGTCCGAATTTACGGAGTAGCTTTTTAGTGTTAATTTTTTTAAAAATTTAGTAAGTGGATACTTTATCATACAAGACCGTATCGGCCAACAAGGCTACGGTAAATAAAGCATGGGTTGTGGTCGATGCAACCAATGTGCCGCTGGGCCGTCTGGCCACAGCCGTGGCCAAGATGCTTCGGGGCAAGCATAAAGCTGATTTTACCCCTCATGCAGATTGCGGCGACAATGTCATCGTGATCAATGCAGAGAAAGTTTACCTGACCGGCAACAAGCTGACCGGCAAGGTGTATCTGCGTCATACGGGTTATCCGGGCGGACAGCGTTCGCAGACGCCTGCCGACATTCTGAAGAAATATCCGGAACGTCTGGTTGAGCACGCCGTACGCGGTATGCTGCCGAAGAACCGGCTGGGACGTCATATTTACGGAAACATGAAAGTGTATGTTGGTCCGGAGCACAAGCATGAGGCTCAGAATCCCAAAGTAATTGATTTAAAAAAGATTAAATTATAAGCATGGAAGCAATTAACAGCCTGGGGCGCAGAAAATCTGCTGTTGCCCGCATTGTGGTAAGCGAGGGCAAGGGAAATATCACTATCAACAAGCGGGATCTGAATGAATATTTTACGGACGGTACGTTGCAGTACATTGTCAGGCAGCCGTTGAATCTGCTTGGCGTGGCCGATCAGTATGACATCCGGGTGAACCTCGAAGGCGGCGGCATCAAGGGACAGGCCGAGGCTTTACGTCTGGCCATTTCTCGTGCCCTGGTGGAAATCAATTCCGAGAACAAGCCCGAACTTAAACGTGCCGGTTTTATGACACGCGATCCACGCGAGGTGGAACGGAAGAAGCCCGGTCAGCCGAAAGCCCGTAAACGCTTCCAGTTTTCTAAACGTTAAGTTATTTCAAACACAGAATAAAGTGGATCTGAAACCACTGAGACTCCCCGCCAGGCGATGGACTACTCAGGGGTTGCTTTTCGACATTATTAAAAAAAGTAAAAAGATGCCAAGAACAGATTTTCAGGAATTATTGGATGCAGGTGTACATTTTGGTCACCTGAAACGCAAGTGGAATCCGGCCATGGCTCCGTACATTTTTATGGAGAAAAACGGAATTCACCTGATCGACTTACAAAAAACTGTCGCCAAGATCGACGAGGCGGCAGCCGCTATCAAGCAGATTGCCAAATCGGGGCGTAAGATTCTGTTTGTCGCCACGAAGAAGCAGGCCAAGGAAATTGTTTCGGAAGCCGTAGGTAATGTAAACATGCCTTACGTTACCGAGCGTTGGCCCGGGGGTATGCTGACCAATTTTCCCACCATTCGCAAGGCGGTAAAAAAGATGATCTCCATCGACAAGATGATGAAAGACAGCAGTTGGGATAACCTGTCGAAACGGGAGAAGTTGCAAATCGGGCGCCAGCGTGCAAAGCTGGAAAAGGTGCTGGGCAGTATTGCCGACCTCACCCGTCTTCCTGCCGCACTGTTTGTGGTGGATGTTATGAAAGAAAAGATTGCTGTACGCGAAGCCCGGAAGCTGGGTGTTCCCGTATTCGCCATGGTCGATACGAATTCTGATCCCGAGCCCATTGACTTTGTGATCCCGGCCAACGACGATGCCAGTCAGAGTATCCGACTCATTGTCCGCCTGATGTGCGAAGCCATTGCTGAGGGGCTGAACGAACGGAAGCTTGAACGCGACAAAGACAGTTCCGAAGCGGAGGCCGCTCCGAAGCGCAGCCGCAGAGATACCCGGAAGGCAGCCGCCAAGCTTGCAGATGATGATACTGAGGAAGAGGCTGCTCCTGCCGCTGAAGGAAATGCCGATAAGAACAAGCCTGCCGGATCGGAAGAAGACAAAGAATAATTGCTCATTTTAAAATAAAATCTAGAATCATGGCAATTACTGCTGCAGATGTAATGAAGTTGCGTAAGGCAACCGGTGCGGGAATGATGGATTGCAAGAATGCTTTGAATGAAGCCAACGGCGATTTTGACCGTGCCATTGAAATTATCCGTGAAAAAGGGAAGCTGGTAGCCAGCAAGCGTTCCGACCGGGAAGCTTCGGAAGGTGTGGTGTTGGCAAAGGTGAGCGAAGATAAGGGGTTTGGTGCCCTGGTGGTGCTGAACTGCGAAACCGACTTTGTAGCCAAGAATGAAGGTTTTGTCGGTTTAACCGGGAAGTTCCTGGAAACCGCACTTTATGAAAAGCCGGCCGATCTCGACGGACTTAAGGAACTGAAAATTGAAGGTCGCAGTATTGCCGACCAGGTAGTTGAGCAAACCGGTATTATCGGTGAAAAGCTTGAATTGTCGTTTTACGGGAAAGTTGAAGCTCCCGCTGTGGTGGCTTATATTCACCCGGGGAACAAGCTGGCCACCCTGGTCGGTTTTAACCAGGCCGGTGTTGATAAGCAGGTTGCCCGCGATGTAGCCATGCAGGTGGCTGCCATGAATCCTGTGGCCGTAAATCAGAACGGAGTGCCGCAGCATGTTGTGGAGAAAGAGCTGGAGATCGCCCGGGAGAAGTTCCGTCAGGAAGGCAAGCCAGAGGCCATGATCGAAAAGATTGCCCAGGGTTCTCTGCGTAAGTTTTTCAAGGAGAACACCCTGCTAAGTCAGGCCTTTGTGAAAGACAGCAAGCAGACCGTAAAAGATTACCTGGCTTCGGCCGACAAAAACCTGGGTGTAACCGGTTTTGTCCGTTTTGCCCTGTCTGAATAGAAATGTTATTTTTCAGCAGCCGGAATGCTGCTGAACCCGGAATAAAAAAAGAGTCTCTGCAGAGGCTTTTTTTTTATGTTTTTACCGCAGTGTTTCGGCCCCGTTGGTCACTTCAATGATCTGGTTGGTGATGGCAGCCTGCCGGGCTTTGTTAAAAGTGATTGTGAGTTCACGGATCAGCTCCGTGGCATTGTCGGTAGCCTGATGCATGGCTGTCATGCGTGCTCCGTGCTCGGCTGCGGCCGAGTCGGCCAGGGCTCGGTAAAACTGCATTTTCAGGGCGCGCGGAATCAGTTCGCGAATAATCTCCTGCCGGGAAGGTTCAAAGATGAAGTCGGCATTTGGCAGGTCGTCGTCTTGTTCGTTGGTTCCCAGCTGCACGGGCAGGAACCGCTCTTTTACGGGCAGCTGCACGGCGGCATTTTTGAACTGGTTGTAAACCAGTTCAACCCGGTCGTAAGTGCCCGAGCGGAATTTTTTCATCAGGGCTTCTGCCGCGGGCATCGTTTCCGTGAAACCGTGTTTGTCGAGCAGTTCATGGTCTGCGGTGCTTACCCGTATGCCCCGGGTTTTCAGAGCCGTTTCCCCCTGTTTGCCGATGGCCAGGAAATCCACCTGTCCTGCTGCCAGCCGGTCGCCGTAGTGTTTTTCAGCCAGCTCTGCCGCTTCGCGGGCAATGTTGGTGTTAAAAGCTCCGCAGAGTCCTCCGTTCGAGCTGATCAGCACGATCAGTACCCGGCGGATTTTCCTTTGTTCGGTATAGGGCGAATCGACCTCATGGTTAAGGCTGGCCCCCAGTTCGGAAAGCACCTCCAGCAACTTGCCTGAGTAAGGGCGGAGCCGCAGGATGGCATCCTGGGCTTTTTTCAGTTTGGAGGCCGACACCATCTTCATGGCGCCGGTTACCTGCCGGGTGTTTTTTACTGAGGCGATCCGTGTCCGTATTTCCTTTAAATTAGCCATTCTTTTTCTTTTTACATCGCTTCATACCGGCCGTGCTACTCCGCCGGAATTTTTTATGCGTCAGCGCTTATGCTCAAAAACCCCCTGCGACTCACAATTCTCTTCCTGCAACTTCTCTGGCAGCTTTCTCAAGTGTTTGTATGCCCGCGTCTGTCAGCTTTCCCGCCCGCAGTTCATCCAGGGTGTTCCGGTATTGCATTTCCATGAGTTCCAGGAACTGCTGTTCGAAGACACCCACTTTTTCTTCCGGCACCTCACGCAGCAGTTCGTTCACCCCGCAATAGATGATGGCAATCTGGTGTTCCAACTTCATGGGGGCATACTGTTTCTGCTTGAGGATCTCCACGTTCCTGTGTCCTTTGTTCAGAACGCGTATGGTGGTTGCGTCCAGGTCGGATCCGAATTTTGAAAACGATTCCAGTTCGCGGAACTGGGCTTGGTCGAGTTTCAGTGTGCCGGCAATTTTCTTCATGGATTTTACCTGGGCGTTTCCCCCTACTCGCGATACCGAAATGCCCACGTTGATAGCCGGACGGATACCCTGATTAAACAGGTTTGATTCCAGGAAGATTTGTCCGTCGGTAATCGAGATCACATTGGTGGGGATATAAGCCGACACGTCGCTGTCTTGAGTTTCGATCACGGGCAGGGCTGTAAGCGATCCGCCTCCCTTTACCCGGTCGCGCAGGGCTTCGGGCAGGTCGTTCATCCGGGCGGCAATCGTGTCGGCATCAATGATGCGTGCGGCCCGTTCCAGCAGTCGCGAGTGCAGGTAGAACACGTCGCCGGGGTAAGCTTCACGGCCCGGCGGGCGTCGCAGCAGCAGGGACACTTCGCGGTACGATACCGCCTGCTTCGACAGGTCGTCGAAGATGATGAGAGCGTCCCGTCCCGTGTCACGGAAATATTCACCGATGGCCACCCCGGCGTAAGGAGCATAGTACTGGAGTGCCGCCGGATCGGCTGCAGTTGCCGACACGATGCAGGTATAGTCCATGGCTCCGTATTTTTCCAGGGTGGCCGCCAGGGAAGCCACGGTCGATCCTTTCTGACCGATGGCTACATAGATGCAGTATACCGGTTTTCCCTGCTCGTAGTTTTGCCTCTGATTGATAATCGTGTCTATGGTGATGGCCGTCTTTCCTGTCTGCCGGTCGCCGATGATCAGTTCGCGTTGTCCCTTGCCAATGGGAATCATGGCGTCGATGGCTTTGATACCTGTCTGCAGGGGTTCGCTCACCGGCTGCCGGTAGATCACCCCCGGAGCTTTTCGTTCCAGAGGCATTTCCAGTTTTTCTCCGCTTATGGGGCCTTTCCCGTCGATGGGCTGACCTATGGTGTTGATCACCCGGCCCAATACCCCTTCGCCTGTCTCGATGGAGGCAATGCGGCCCATGCGGCGTACCGTATCGCCCTCGCATGTCAGTTCGGAAGGGCCTAGCAGCACAGCCCCGGCATTGTCTTCCTCCAGGTTAATCACCATGCCTTTCAATCCGCTGCCGAATTCGATCATCTCGTTGGCTTCCACGTTCCACAGTCCGTAGATGCGGGCAATACCGTCGCCCACTTCCAGCACCGTACCTACTTCCTCCAGCTCGTTTTCCGTGCTGAATCCTTCCAGTTGCTGTTTCAGTATTGCTGATACTTCAGCAGGTTTTATTTTACTCATGTTCTATTTGTTTCTGTTTTTTTACAGTTCAGTTTCCAGCAGGCTCTGCCTGATCTTGCGCAGCCGGCTGGTCATGCTGACGTCCACCTGGCGGTCGTCCACGCGTAACACGAATCCGCCGATCAGCTTAGGATCGGCCTGCAGGCTCAGTTCCACGGGGCCTTTCAGCTCTTTTTCCAGAAAAGAGCGGATTCGCCGGCTTGTCTCCTCGCCCAGCGGAACGGCGCTGGTCAGTATGGCTGTATGCACCCCCTGTTCCCTGCGGATCAGCGTGCCGAAATAGCGACAGATGGAGGACAGGTATTTCTCCCGGCGGTTGCGCACCAGCAGCCGGATAAACGCCATACAGAGGGGGCTTATTTTTTCTTCCAGTATGCTTTCCAGCAGCCAGGTTCGGCTTTGTGTTTTGAGAGCCGGATTTTCAAGCAGCAGTCTGAAGTCGGCGCTCTCCGCGCACAGTCCGGCCAGCATGCCTGTGTCGGCATACAGCGTGTCCAGCAGGTCCTTGTCACGTGCCAGGCTGAACAGGGCTTTGGCATAGCGTACGGCAATCTTGCTTTGGTTCATGGCTTATTGCAGTTTTACCTCGTTCAGCAGTTCGTTTACCAGCTCTTCCTGTCCGGCTGTGTCTTTCAGTTCCCGCTCAATGGCCTTACCGGCTGCCAGCACGGAGAGTTCGACCACTTGTTTTTTCATCTCGCTGATGGCCGCTTCCTTTTCGGCGTTGATCTGCCGGCGGGCTGACTCGATCAGTTTTTGTCCTTCCCGGGCAGCCTGCTTTTTGGCTTCGGCCAGCATGCGGTCTTTCACTTCCCGGGCTTCACTGATGATGCCTTCTTTTTCTTTCCGGGCTTCGGCCAGGATCTTCTCGTTACCGGCCTTCAGGTTTTCCATTTCCCGGCGGGCCTGTTCTGCAGAGCTCAGGGCCGAGGCAATGGAGTTCTCTCTGTCTTTCAGTGCATTGAGAATGGGCTTCCAGGCAAATTTTTTCAGGATCAGCAGGGCAATACCAAAGATGATCACCATCCAGAAGATGGTTCCGTAATCCGGAGTTACAAATCCCATGTTTGTTTTTGTTTGTGTGTTTTCAAAACCGTCATGCTTCCCGGCAATCCCGGGAGCATGACGGAACCATCATAAATAGCTTACACGAAAAGTATCAGCGCGCAGATGATCACGGCAAAGAAGGCAACCCCTTCGATGAGTGCGGCCGATACGATCATGTTTGAGCGGATATCTCCGCTTGCTTCAGGCTGCCGGGCAATGGCCTCCATCGCACTCGATCCGATCCGGCCGATACCCATACCGGCGGCCACTGCTGCCAGACCGGCTCCCAGGGCTGCACCCAGTTCGGCTACTCCGAATCCGATTCCGGTTTCCGCTAACAAAATAAATAAGCTTGTCATCATGTTACATTTATATATTGGTGATTAATGGTGTTTTTCCTGTATGGCCATACCGAAGTATAGGGCCGAGAGCAGGGTGAATACGTATGCCTGGATAAAGGAAACCAGCACGTCTAGCAGGGTGATGAACACGGAGAAGAGTACGGAGACCACAGATACTCCTGCTCCTGCTGCGGCGCCCATCAGCGAGGAAAATATAAAGATCAGGCTGACGAACACAGAGATGATCATATGTCCCGCCATCATGTTGGCAAAGAGCCGTACCATCAACACGAAAGGCTTGGTAAACATGCCGGTGAGCTCGATGATGGGCATCAACGGCAGGGGCAGCTTCAGCCATGTAGGCACGTCGGGGTTAAAGATCTCTTTCCAGTAATGCCGGTTTCCGCTGAAGGTGGTCATCAGAAAGGTGAACAGGGCCAGCACCAGCGTTACCCCTATATTCCCGGTAACGTTTGCTCCGAAGGGGAAGACGGGAATCAGTCCGGTCAGGTTGCTGATCAGGATAAAGAAAAAGAGGGTTAACAGGAACGGCAGGTATTTTTCTGCTTTTTCTGCTGAGCCGATGGCCGGAACTGCCACCTCGTCGCGCACGAAAAGGATGATGGGCTCAAAGGCATTCTGCAGTCCGGTAGGGGCCCGTCCCCGGTTGTGCCGGATGCTGCGGGCTATGCTGACAAAGAGGACGATGAGCAGGATTACGCTGACAAAAATGCCGGCCACCGTTTTGGTGATCGACAGGTCGACGGGCAGTCCGGTTATTTCGCCTGCCGCATTCCGTTCCACGATTTTCCCTGCGTGTGGTCCTTCTTCTTCAGGCTTAAAGCCTTTCCAGCTTTTTGTGCCGTGATGGAAGCGGGAAGAAAGGAAGAAGTGCCAGCCGCTGTTTTTACTGTAAAGTATTACGGGAAGGGGAACACTGAGATGCCGCTGACCGATGGTGGCAAGATGCCATTCGTAGGCGTCGCTCACATGGTCAATCACGAATTTCCCGGCGTCAAAGCCTTTTTTTGTATCTTCGTGCGCCGGCTCTTCTGCGGTCCCGGCGGCTGGTTGCGATGTAGCTTCTGCCTCCTGAGCTTTTGCCGTCTGAACTTCCAATGCCCGGCTGGCCGGTGCCTGTCCTGTTATCAGGAATGCCAGCAGCAGACCGATGTATAGGTTTCGTCTTTTCCGGTTTTTTTTCTTATTCCTCATGATCGCGTAAAAATCTCTGTTAAATTAGCAAATTACTATAGAGATTGTTCTTCGCGAGTCTGAATCTTAACAATTTCTTCTTTTCAGCATCCGGAGCAATTCGGAAATTTCCAGCAGGGTAAATACCAGATACATAACCAGAAAGCTGATCAGTATGCTGCGGGCATATTCTCTTTCCATCCAGGCCCAGCCTATAGCCAGGGCCAGGAACAGCAGCATTTTAATAACGTGAGTAAACATGAAGGCCGGGATAAAGTGCCGTTCTTCCCGCAGGGAGCGGATCTGTATGGCGAAGAGCAGGTTGGAAAGCAGGAGCACGACCAGCAGCAGCACAATCAGCGAGGGGGTGAAATGCTGGGGGATGAAAAGTCCGAACACCATGGCTCCGGCAGCCAGCAGGCATCCTGTCATCAGGAAGGATCGTATCATAAAATGTTTCATAGCGGACCTGTTTTTTCGTGTTCATCCATGCAGCACGAACCTGAGAAGGTTGCTCCGGGCTCAATGCTGAACTGCCGGGTTTTTATTTCTCCTTTAACCCGGGCAGAAGCCCGTATTGTCAACATTTCTTCAATCCTGAATTTACCGTCCACGGAGCCTGCCACCTCGCAGTTTTTTGCGTTCAACTCTCCGTTCACCCGGCCCGGCTGGCCGATCACCACCCGACCCGAGCACTGAAGAGTGCCGTTCAGCTCTCCGTCAATGCGGATGTCTCCTTTCGCGATAACATCTCCTGTAATGCAGGTTCCCTTGCCAATCAGGTTTATGGCCGGGTGATCGATTGTTTTATTTGTTTTAGCCATGGTCTGGATTTATCAGACCAAATATACAATTTCCGCGCGCAAGTATCAAACGGTGTTCACGGCGATGTGACTGTTTGTGAAGAGGCGTGTGTCTCCGGTGGTGTTTTGTTACAGCTTTCGGCGGTTAACGGTTAAAATGGTAAAGGAAGGTGATTTCTCCCTCGAAAGCCGGCTTTTTGTTGCCTTCGATTTCCATGGTCACCTTCAGCGTCACCTTGCTGATGCCCCGCAGGTCGGCTATGGATTTCAGCCACACGTGGGTGCGCAGCCGGCTGTTTACCAGCACGGGCTGACCGAACTTAAAGCGATCAATGCCGTAGTTCACCAGCATGCTAAAGTTTTCCACCTGAACCGATTCCTGCCACATCACCGGCAGCAGCGAGAGGCTCAGGTATCCGTGGGCAATGGTATCGCCGTAGGGCGTTTCTTTTTTGGCCCGTTCCGGATCGGTGTGTATCCATTGGTGGTCGTGGGTGGCATCGGCAAAACGGTTGATCTGCTCCTGGCTTATTGTGTGATACCGGGAAACCCCCAGCTTTTGTCCCACATACTGTGCAAATTCTTCGTGACTTCGGATAATGAGTCGGTTCATGATGTTATCTCGTTTTTTTCATTGTGTTTTGTTTTTTGTTTTGCTGTTACTGTCCGTCGTAAGCCCATTTTATGTACATGGCGCCCCAGGTGAATCCGGCTCCGAAGGCAGCCAGAATCAGTTTGTCGCCTTTTTTCAGTTGTTTTTCATAGTCGTACAGGCAAAGCGGAATGGTGGCTGCCGTGGTGTTCCCGTAGCGCTGAATGTTGACCATGACCTGCTCCGTGCTGATCTGCATGCGGCGGGCAACCGCTTCGATGATGCGCATGTTGGCCTGGTGGGGTACCAGCCAGTTGAGGTCTTCGGCCGTGATGCCGTGTTTTTGCATCAGTTCCACCGCCACGTCGGCCATGCGCGATACGGCGTTTTTAAAAACGGTGGGTCCGTCCTGGTGAATGAAATGTTCCCGTCCTGCCACCGTTTCTGCTGTAGCCGGGAATTTGGATCCTCCGGCCTTGACATAAAGGTAATTGCGGCCTTTGCCGTCGGTGTGGTGCATATAATCCATCATGCCGCAGTCGTCGGCCGAGGGCTCCAGCATCACTGCGGCGGCGGCGTCGCCGAAAAGCGGACACGTGGTCCGGTCGGTATAGTCGACGATGGTCGACATTTTTTCGGCAGCCACCACGATTACCTTTTTGTAGCGTCCGGTTTCTATGAAGGATGCCGCCGTAGCCATGGCGAAGAGAAAGCCAGAGCAGGCCGCGTTCAGGTCGAAGCTCCAGGCATTGGTTAGCCGTGCCTTGCGGCTTATGATGTTTCCTGTGGCCGGTACGGGTTTGTCGGGCGTTATGGTGGCACAGATCAGCAGCTCAATTTCTTCGGGCCGGATGCCGGTCTTTTCCAGCAGTTGCCGTACGGCAGCCGTTCCCATATCCGAGGAGCCCCTGCCCGGTTCTTTAAAGATCCTCCGTTCGCAGATGCCGATACGCTGCATGATCCATTCGTCCGAGGTGTCGACCATGGAGCTCAGCTCATCGTTGCTTAGCCTGTACTCAGGTAGAAAGGCACCTATGCCCGTAATCGCAGCACGAATTCTGTTCATGAAAACACGAAATTTTATGGGTGTACTTCCCGGCACCAGGCCGGGGAAGACGGATTTAACACATTATTATACGGATGAAATTTAAAGACCGAAGATAGAGTGAAAAAACCGAAGTGCCAAGGGAAACGAATAAAAAGTAAATACACAACTCGTTTCAAAACAAATAATTAAAACGTTCCAAAATTTAATCGTATTTTCCCCGATCCGGCTTGTGGGCTTGGTCCGGCAGTTCATCCTGATGCAAACAAACAAAGGTACAGGAATACCTCCCTGCACCTTGCAGTCTTTATTATGAGAACGGCATTTGCTTAGCTGTGTAGGCTTAGGCTGTCAATTATCTTTGTTATACCGTTACTTCCTTTTCAATGGCCGGCTTTCCTCGGTAGTATCCGCATTCCGGACAAACGGTATGGTATTTCACTGTGCTGCCGCAGTTCGAGCAGGTTGCCAGTGTGGCGGGAACTGTCTTGTCGTGCGTTCTTCTTTTATCCCTTCTTGATTTGGATTGTCTGTGTTTAGGATGTGCCATTTTATTTTAAATATTAATCGTTCAATATATCTTTCAACTTGTCCCAGCGTTTGTCTGCATGCTTACCGGGCCGTTCCTGTACGGAAAGCGCTTCCAGCCTTCTGAGCATGTCCGGATTGCAGGTGCTCCTTCCTTCCGCGTCGTCGGGGTGAACCTGTCTTGCCGGCAGGGAAAGAATGATGAAATCATAGATCAGTTTGGCCACGTTAAGCAAGGAGTCGGTTGCTCCGAGCCAGATGATGTCATCTTCCTCCTGTCTTTTTTCTTCACCAAATTTGACGAACACCCTGTTTTCACTTTTCACCGTTTGCATATAGCGGTCCAGGCATCGGTCGCATTGTACGTCAACCGTTCCGTTTACGGAGAACCAGAGGATCATCAGAGAACTTTCCTTTTCCAGCTTTACTTTTACATCTACTTCGCCGTCGTTAGCTAATCCTCCGTCGAAATAGTCAAAGAACCGTTTGTCGACGTGGTAGTCGTATGTGTGACGTCCCAGGGCGAGTCCTTTGAATGCGATGTTGTATGCCGACAGTTTTGCCATTGCCCCGAAAAAAGTGACTGCAAAAGTATAAAAAATTGTGATTTGCCGAAAGTTTTTATCAAAAAATTCAACTTCTTTCAATGCTTTAATTTCCACAGCATATATTCGTGGTGTTAAATAAGAAAACCCAGTAAAGCGAAACGAATATACAAACCCGCCTGGTGCGGAAGCCGGAATGCCCCGGCTGTTTCGCCGGGTCGAAAGCCATAAAAACCGGCAGCTGCGAAAGCCGAAAATCATTCTGCCGGAAGATCACTTGTCGCGAAGCATTTTTAAAGCCGCCCCGGCGATTCCCTGTTCGTCGAAGCCGCAGAGACGAATCAGCTCTTCCTGTGTTCCGTGTTCGATGAACCGGTCGGGTACCCCCAGTCGCAGCACTTCTGCCCGGTAGTGCTGTTCCGTCATGAATTCCAGCACGGCCGAGCCGAATCCTCCCCGGATCACCCCGTCTTCCACGGTCATGACCAGCGGGTATTCCCGGAAAACCTCATGAAGCAGCTCATCGTCCAGGGGCCTGACAAAGCGCATATCGTAATGGGCCACTTTTTGGTCCTGTTTCCGGAGCCGTTCCACGGCGCGCTGAACCCGGATGCCTGCCGTGCCTATGCTCAGGATGGCCAGCTGCCTGCCCGGGCAAAGCCGGCGTCCGCGGCCTATCTCCAGCCGTTCGAACGGTTTGTGCCAGGCTGTTGTATTTCCGCAGCCCCGGGGGTAACGTATGGCGAAAGGACCGGTGTCTTTAAGCTGGGCGGTATACATAAGGTTACGCAGTTCCGTTGCATCCATGGGAGCCGCCACGGTCATGTCGGGGATGCTGCGGAGAAAAGCAAGGTCGAACACCCCGTGGTGGGTCGGTCCGTCGGCACCTACCAGTCCGGCGCGGTCCAGACAGAAGACCACCTGCAGCTTTTGCAGGGCCACGTCGTGGATAATCTGGTCGTAGGCACGTTGCATAAAGGAGGAGTAGATGTTGCAGAAGGGCAGCAGTCCCCTGCTGGCCAGTCCGGCGGAGAAGGTTACCGCATGCTCTTCTGCAATGCCCACGTCGAAGGTCCGCTCTGGCATTTGTTCCATCATGAGGCTCATCGAACATCCGCTTGGCATGGCCGGGGTTACCCCAACGATCCGTTTGTTATGCCGGGCCAGTTCCATCAGGGTATGCCCGAACACGTCCTGGAAGCGGGGACATTGGTGTTCTTCCGCTCCCGTGTCCATACGTTTTCCCGTCTCCTTGTCGAACAGGCCCGGCGCATGGAAAACCGTCTGATTCAGTTCCGCTTGTTTAAAGCCCTTACCTTTTTTTGTGAGCACGTGCAGCAGTTTGGGCCCGGGGATGTGGCGCAGGTCTTGCAGCACTTTGCTTAGATATTTCACGTTGTGTCCGTCTACCGGACCGAAATAACGTATACCCAGGCTCTCGAAGAGGTTTGACTCGCGCAGCAGGGCCGTTTTCAGGGCGTTTTCCGTTTTTTGTACCAGCCGTCTGGCTTTCGGACCGAACCCATTCAGTTTACCCAGTCCCTCCCATATTTCTTTTTTCAGCCGGTTGTAGGGTTTGGAGGTCGATATGTTGAGCAGATAATTGCTCACGCCGCCCACATTGGGGTCAATAGCCATATTGTTGTCGTTCAGGATGATGAGCAGGTCGGTGTTTTTTGTTCCCGCGTTGTTCAGT
>JBFWIL010000046.1:0-13964 GCA_050256015.1 Mangrovibacterium sp.
ACTTTATTCTGGAACTGGATCTGCTGGTGGATGATCGTATGAACTCGGGCATTCAGTTCAGGAGCGAGAGCAAAAAGGAATACCTGAACGGCCGGGTCCACGGCTACCAGTGTGAAGTAGACCCGGCCGAACGTGCCTGGAGCGGGGGCATCTACGATGAAGCCCGCCGTGGATGGCTGTATCCCCTGGATATGAATCAGCCGGGTCGCAAGGCTTTCCGAAGGGGAGAATGGAACCACTACCGTATTGAAGCTATCGGGAATTCCATACGGACCTGGGTGAACGGCATTCCCTGTGCCGATCTGGTAGACGATATGACTGCAGAGGGTTTTATTGCCCTGCAGGTTCATTCCATCAAAGATGCTTCGGAGGCCGGCCGTCAGATTCGCTGGAAAAATATCCGCATCCAGACGGAGAACCTCCGGCCCTGTCCGTGGACCAACATTCCCGTGGTTAACCTGATTCCCAATTATCTTGCCCCGCAGGAACGGGCCCGGGGATGGAAGCTGTTGTTTGACGGCAAGACAACCAGCGGATGGCGGGGGGCAGGGAAGGATAAATTCCCATCCAGGGGCTGGAAAGTACAGAACGGCGAACTGATTGTGGAAGCGGCCGACGGAGCCGAAGCAGGCAACGGCGGGGATATTGTTACGCTGGACGAATATTCCACCTTCGAGCTGAAACTCGACTTTATGATAACGGAAGGCGCCAACAGCGGAATCAAGTATTTTATTACCGAGCAATACGGAACGGACCAGTCGGCTATCGGACTGGAATTCCAGATTCTGGATGATGAGAGACATCCCGATGCCAGGCTGGGTACCGCCGGTAACCGTACGCTGGGATCTTTGTATGACCTGATTCCGGCTCATAAAAACAAAATCGTTCATAAACCGGGTGAGTGGAACCAGGCCCGGATCGTGGTTTACGGAACCCGCCACGAAGCCTGGCTGAAAGGTAATAAGCTCGAGTTTTCCGATTTTGCCGGTGCCCGTGTGGAACACTGGCTGAACAACCGTAAGGTGTTGGAATACGAACGGGGTACGCAGGCCTTTTATGCCCTGGTAGCCCGGAGCAAATATGCAAAATGGGAAGGATTCGGCTCCTGGCAGTCTGGTCACATCCTGCTTCAGGACCACGGCAATGAAGTTCATTTCCGGAGTATTAAGATCCGTGAAATTAAATAAAGGCTGTTTGGTGATCAGCGGTCAGAAAAAACCGGGTAACGAACATTTCTCCCCCGACGATATGGATATTATTTTCAGTTGAATTTTCGTAAATTGCTTTGTTAAGAGGAAAAAACAGAAAAATGATGAAACCGGTCCGGGGGCTGGTTATAACGCAATAAGATTATGGCAAAAGGAATTTCTTTACATGTAGGGCTAAACCGGGTTGATCCGGCCCATTACAGCGGATGGGACGGCAGCCTGAATGCCTGTGAAAATGATGCCCGGGATATGGAATGCATTGCAGTACAACAGCGGTTTCAGACCAGCCTGCTTCTTAGGGAACAGGCTAACCGCAACGAGCTTATTGGCGCAGTGAAGCAGGCAGCCGCCGAATTGCAACCCGGCGATATCTTTTTGCTTTCCTATTCGGGACACGGCGGACAGCTTCCCGACCTGAACGGTGAAGAACCTGACGGACAGGACGAAACATGGTGCCTGTTCGATGGTGAACTGCTTGATGATGAGCTGAATGAATTATGGGGCGGTTTCCGGGAAAAAGTCCGCATCCTGGTGATCTCCGACAGCTGTCACAGCGGAACCATTGTAAAGGAAGCCAACAACAGTCAGCTGATATTCAGTGAATATACTCCCCGGTTTATGGATAACCAGTTTGCGCTGGCAACGTATAGCAGGAACAGGGATTTTTATGACGGACTGCTGCAACGCAAAAAAGGAATCCCGGGAGAAGAAATCAGGGCGAGCATCATTTTGCTGTCAGGCTGCCAGGACAACCAGTATTCTTATGACGGGGCTTTTAACGGGGCCTTCACTGGAGCGCTGAAGCGGGTATGGAATGGCGGAAAATTCAATAAGAATTACCGGGTATTTCACAGGCAGATCCAGAATCTGCTGCCTGCATACCAGTCGCCTGGCTTCCTTACTTCCGGCAGATACGATCCGGAATTTGAAAACCAGCGCCCTTTTTCCGTCTGAGCCGGACGGGCTTCCTGTACGCATGTTCCGTCAACGGTTATTTTTTTTACCTTTGATCTGCAATGAACAAAAAAAACAGGAAGAAAGAGTCAAGATGGACAGGATCAAAATACCCACACAGCTTATCGAAAAATACAATATTCCCATTCCCAGGTATACCAGCTATCCGCCGGCAAATTTATTTACGGCGGATTTTACGACTTCCGATTATCTAAGAGCGGTGGAACAGTCCAACCGGGAGAAACCGGAAAATCTATCTATTTATATCCATATCCCTTTTTGCAGTCAGCTTTGCCTGTATTGCGGCTGCAATACATATATCACAAACAACAGGGATCTGATGCGTGCTTATGTGGATGCCCTGAAAAAGGAGATCAGGCAGATCCGGCCTTTGCTGGATGTTTCCCGCAAGGTGTCGCAGATTCACTGGGGAGGGGGAACGCCTAACGCCTTACCTGCCGAATGGATCGGAGAACTCATGGAGTTGCTGACAAAGGAGTTCCGGTTTTCGGAACATCCGGAAGTTGCCATTGAATGCAATCCGGCTCATCTGGATCAGGCTTATATTGAACGGCTGGCCTGGTATGGCTTTAACAGGATCAGCATGGGGGTGCAGGATTTCCGGGAAGAGGTCTTGCAGTCTGTACGGCGCGAAGTGCCTGCCATTCCGGTGGAAGAGCTTACCGGCATGATCCGTTCCCACCAAAAAATGACCGTCAACCTGGATTTTATTTACGGTCTTCCTTTCCAGTCGGCCGCTTTGTTCCGGGAGACCATGGAAAGGGCTGTCCGGATCCAGCCTGACAGGCTGGTCACTTTTTCCTATGCCCATGTACCCTGGATCAAACGGGCACAGAAAAAGCTGGAACAATACGGACTGCCGGCACCGGAAGAAAAGATCCGGATGTTTGAACAGGCCTGGGAGATTATGAAGAGAGCCGGCTATGTTCCGGTGGGACTGGATCATTATGCCCGGCCGGGGGATGATCTGGCAAAAGCATTGAAAAAACGGAGTCTGCATCGTAATTTTCAGGGGTACTGTACCCGGGAAACAACCGGACAGGTTTATGCTTTCGGGGTCACAGGCATCAGTCAGCTGGAAAACGCTTACGCCCAGAATGTTAAAACGCTAAAAGACTACCTGTCTGCCGCGGAAGGGAAACAGGTACGGATCGTGAAAGGCTGCAGCCTGTCGTATAGGGAGAAAGTAGTTCGCGAGGTGATCAATGAAATCATGTGTAACCGTTATCTGTCCTGGGAGCAGCTGGCCCGACGCTTTGACAGCAGTCCGGAACAACTCCGTAACTTACTGGATTTCCGCACGGAAAAGCTGGAGGAATTCCGGGCGGACGGTTTGCTGGATTATTCGGAAGCGGAAATTGTGATCCGTGAGGCAGGACGTTTTTTTCTGCGCAACATTGCCGCGGTTTTCGATGTTTACAGGAACGAAGCTGTACCGAAGTATTCCCGGTCGGTTTAACATGCAGACAGGAAACCTGCATTGATGAAAAGCAACGGCTTTTATATGAAAATTTTACTCCGTTAAATTGAAAAAAATGACAGATGAAAGTAGCTGTAATCGGGGCAGGATTAACCGGACTTACCACTGCCTGGTACCTGAAAAAACGAGGTTTTGATGTCTATGTATTCGAAAAAGCCGGCCGGCCCGGAGGAGTGATCCACTCGGAAAACAGGGACGGATTCGTGTATGAAAACGGACCCAGCACAGGGGTGCTTGGAACCCCTGAGGCAGTGGAGCTGTTCGAAGAGTTAGAAGATCTGTGCACTCTGGAAATTGCCGACCGTGCGGCCAAATTTCGCTGGATATGGAAGGACGGGTGCTGGCATGCTATGCCCTCCGGACTTATAGGTGGGATCACCACCCCTTTGTTCCGGTTTTCGGATAAGCTGCGTCTGTTGGGTGAACCTTTCCGTAAACCCGGAACCAATCCCGACGAGTCCCTGGCTTCCCTGGTTCGCCGTCGTATGGGGGAGAGCTTCCTGAATTATGCGGTCGATCCGTTTGTGCTGGGCATTTATTCCGGGGATCCGGAAAAGCTGGTGCCCCGGTATGCATTGCCCAGGCTGTACCGGCTGGAACAGCAGTACGGCAGTTTTATCGGCGGAGCAATCAAAAAAGCCCGGGAATCCGGAACTGAACAGGATAAAAAGGTCACGCGGGAAATATTTTCAGTGAAAGGGGGATTGTCTAGGATGATTGAAGCCCTGGTCTGTAAAATCGGTGCGGAAAGGATCCGGCTGAATTGTGAGCACCTTCGGGTCAGTCGGTTTTCTGATGGTACTTATGCAGTGGGGTGCCGGAACACTGAGCCTTCACGTTACGACCGGGTAATTTCCACTGTGGGGGCTTACGCATTGCGCGAGCTCTTCGGTTTTTTGCCCGGCAGGCAGCTTTCGCGCATCGAACGTATGCCATATGCCCGGGTGGTTCAGGTTTCGGTGGGCTTCAGACAATGGGAAGGAATGACTTTGAAAGCTTTTGGCGGACTGATTCCTTTTTGTGAAAACCGCCCTCTTCTCGGTACCCTGTTCCTCTCTTCATTTTTAAAAGGCCGGGCTCCCGGCGGAGGGGCTTTGCTTTCCACTTTCCTGGGAGGGATCAGACGGCCGGAAATGCTGAAGCTAAGCGATACAGAGATCACCCGGCTTGTAAAAGAGGAATTTAAATTACAGTTCGGCCTGACAAAAGTAGAACCAGACTTGTTAGTTATAAACCGGTATGAGCATGCCATACCGCAATATGGTACGGAGTCGGCCGACAAGCTACAGGCGGTGAGGGAACTGGAACAGCAGTATGCGGGACTGATCCTGGGGGGTAATTTCCGTGACGGAATCGGGATGGCCGACCGGATCAGGCAGGGGAGTACCCTGGCCCAACAGCTTAGCTGAATTTATGAAGGCATACCGTAATAAAGGCCGTACGGCCCTTTATTACGGACCTGAAACTGCAAAATCCGGTTCGGGAACAAACAGCCGTGAGACCGGAATCAGAAAAGAATCAGAAAAGACTGCATATGAACGAATATTCAAACCGTACGGCTGTGCTGCTGGTCAATGTGGGAACACCCGATGAACCCACGATCTCCTCCGTGCGCCGTTACCTGTACTCCTTTCTGAACGACCGGCGGGTGATCGACCTGCCCCTGATTCTGCATAAGCTGCTGGTGAATCTGATTATTGTGCCCTTCCGGGCGCCAAAATCCGTAAGGCTGTATAAATTGCTGTGGACCCCTGAAGGATCGCCGCTGAAGGTTTTTTCCGAAAAAAGCAGGCAGGCTCTGCAGGAAGTCCTGGGTGCGGAATATACGGTTTTCATGGCCATGCGTTATGCGAACCCTTCGCTGAAGCAGGTCCTTCATCAGATCCGTGACGGCCGGTTCAGCCGGCTGGTGGTGCTGCCCCTGTTTCCCCAGTATGCATCTTCAACCACGGGTACCGCGGCCGGTTATGTATTGCGGGAGCTTTCCCGCTGGACGGTGATACCGGAGGTCCGGCTGGTGGGGCCGTTTTACGATCATCCGCTTTTCCTGGAAGCGTTTACCGAACGTATCCGCAGCTATAATCCGCTGCAATGGGATCATCTCATTTTTTCCTATCACGGACTTCCTCTGCGCCAGCTGCGCCACGTGCACCCCGGAGTTTCCGCAGCCGGCTGCTCCTGTTCCCGGACGATGCCCGCCCAAGGGAGATTTTGCTACCGGGCTGCCTGTTATGAGACGAGCCGGCAACTGGCTTCCCGCCTCGGAATGAAAGAAGATCAGTATAGCGTTGCTTTTCAGTCACGCCTGAACAAAGACTGGCTCGAGCCGTTTACCGATGCCGTGTTAATCAGGAAAGCCAGGGAAGGCTGCAGACGCATTCTGGTGGCTGCTCCTGCTTTTGTGGCCGATTGCCTGGAGACTACCGTGGAAATCGGTATGGAATACCAGAAACTGTTTGAAGGGCACGGCGGGGAAAAAATACAACTGGTGGAAAGTCTGAATGCCCATCCGCTGTGGATCAAAACACAGGAGAAACTGATTCTGAATGCCTGAAAAAAGTCAGGAGCGGACGATGAAATCTTATACTATCCCGCTGAAGCCCATAAAAGCCATGGCCAGAATGCCGGCTACGATCAGAGCGATGGGCGTTCCCCGCAATCCCCCGGGAATGTCCATCAGGTCCAGTTGTTCCCGGATACCCGAGAACACGATCAGCGCCAGACTGAAACCGACGGCATTGCTTATGGCAAATACCACTCCTTCCATCAGGTTGTATTCTTTCTGGATGGTCAGCAAAGCTACTCCCAGGATGGCACAGTTGGTGGTGATCAGGGGCAGGAAAACGCCAAGGGCCTGGTACAGGGCCGGACTCACCTTTTTGAGTACAATTTCAACCAGCTGAACCAGAGAGGCAATGACCAGAATAAAGGAGATGGTTTGCAGGTATGTTATTCCGTATGGTTCGAGGATGTATTGCTGCAGCAGATAAGTAACGATGGTAGCCAGCACTAGTACGAAAGTTACGGCTCCGCCCATGCCGGCAGCCGTGGCAATTCGCTTGGAAACCCCCAGAAAGGGACATATTCCCAGAAACTGTGTCAGCACAATGTTGTTAACAAATACGGCCGATATGATGATAATAATATATTCCATGGTTTATCTTTTTTTCAGTTTTCCGGCCAGGGCAATCAGATAACCCAGCACGATAAAAGCTCCGGGAGCCAGTACAAAGAGTAACATGCCGTAATCTTCCGGGTAAACGGTGAGTCCGAAAATTTTTCCGCTGCCCAGAAATTCCCGAATGGCTCCCAGGAGGGTCAGGGCCATGGCAAAACCCAGTCCCATGCCCAGCCCGTCAACCACCGATGAGAGGGCCTTGTTTTTTGAAGCAAAAGCTTCGGCTCTTCCAAGTACTATGCAGTTTACCACAATCAGCGGTATAAAAAGTCCCAGGCTTTGAAACAGGGCCGGGGTGTAAGCCTGCATGCAAAGTTCCACTACCGTTACGAAAGAGGCGATTATTACTATGTAGCTGGGAATGCGCACTTTGTTGGGAATGGCACTTTTTACCAGCGATACGGCCAGATTTGACATGACCAGCACAAAGGTGGTGGCCAGTCCCATACCCAGTCCGTTGACGGCCGATGAAGTTACCCCCAGGGTGGGACACATACCCAGCACCAGCACGAATATAGGATTTTCGCGGATAAAACCTTTACTGAAATTATTCCACTGATTCATTTGTCTTTTCTCCTTTCTCTAGCTTGGTTTGCGCCGTGATGCCGTCGGCTGCAGGCAATTCTTTCCAGCTTTCGTAGGCTCTGCAAACGGCTTCCAGAAAAGCCCGGGAGGTGATAGTCGAGGCCGTGATGGCATCGATGTCTCCTCCGTCTTTGCTTACCCTGAATTTGCTTTTTGCCGGGTTTTTCCCGATAATGTTCTGACCGGCTTTCCCCGGATCCTTGAACCAATTTTCCATTTTGGAACCCAGACCCGGTGTTTCTTTATGAGACAGTACCTGGTAACCTGTGACCGTTCCCTGAGGATCAAAACCTGTAATAATTTCGATTCGTCCGCCGAAGCCGTTTTTGGAATAGCTCCGGATTGCCACTCCGACCAGTTCTTTTGAGCTGTCGTAAGCCGGAAAAAGTTCCAGACTGTCGCCTCCTTCCCGGGGAGCCAGCATTACGGTTTTTCCCAGGGTGTTGAACGCCGGAAGGATACTTTTTATCGCCTCGTTCTGGGCTTTCATCCCGGCCGCCTCAATGGCTCCGCTGGTCATGTCCTGAACAAGGCCCAACACAAACGACGCAATGAAAGTGACCAGGAAAAGGGTGAGCACCATATTGACAAAACCGGATTTTTTATCAGCCATTGTTCTTTCCTCCAAATCGTTTTGGTTTGACATAGGCATTGATCAGGGGAGTAAAACCGTTCATGATCAGAATGGCAAAGGAAATACCTTCCGGATAGGCTCCGAAGTTGCGGATCAGCACGGTGATCACTCCGATGCCCACGGAATATATTAGCTGTCCCCCGTGAGTCATGGGCGAGGTGACCATGTCGGTGGCCATAAAGATGGCTCCCAGCATGGCTCCTCCGGTAAGCAGGTGAAAAACGGGCTGAATGAACTGTTCCGGACTGGCCAAATGAAGAATCCCCTGAAATACGAAGATGGTTCCGAGCAGGTAAACCGGAATATGCCAGCTGATAACCTTTTTCCAGAGCATATAGCCAAAGCCGAGCAACAAAAGCAGGGCGGATATTTCGCCCATGGACCCCGGCATATTGCCGTAAAGCAGGTCGGTGCCCGAAGGCAGTTGCGGAAGAAGCTCGCTTATGGGCTGTCCGCTTTTCAGACCTTCTTTCAGCACACCCAGCGGGGTGGCTGTGGTTACCGCATCGGTCAGTGCATGTCGGCTTACCGGCCAGCTGGTCATCTGCACGGGAAAAGAGATTAGCAAAAACACACGGCCAACCAGGGCCGGATTAAACGGATTGTTTCCCAGACCCCCGAACGACAGTTTAGCTACTCCGATGGCCACCAGGGCCCCCGCCACGATCATCCATCCCGGCAGGGAGGACGGCAGGTTGAAGGCCAGCAGTAGTCCGGTAAGCGCGGCCGAGCCATCGCGAATCGCAGGTTCCTGTTTCAGGATAAAACGCTGTATCAGGTATTCAAAGCCCAGGCAGGATATTACGGCCAGCAGGCTGACCCGCAGGGCGTCCATACCAAACATAAACACCGACCAGATCAGGGCCGGCAGCAGGGCCAGGATTACGCGGTACATGATCTTATTCACCGAATCGCCATGATGTACATGCGGTGAAGGTGATATGGTTAACAGTGTATTCACTCGTCTCTGTTTAGTGTATGACATTAATTACAGGTATCGTATTAACAAACGTGCTGATTTTTTTGCCTGTTTTTACTGCTTTCTGTTCCGGATGAGTCGTCCCACCGTGTTTTTCCCCAGCCGGATGTAATCGAGCAGGGGCCGGCCGGCCGGACAGGTATAGCTGCATGAGCCGCATTCAATGCAATCCATTACATGATGTTCCTCGGCTTTATCCCATATCATGCGTTGAGACAAGCTCATCAGCAGATAGGGTTCCAGTCCCATAGGACATCCGGTCACACATCGTCCGCAGCGGATGCAGGCCTGCACCGGTCTGCGCTGCGATTCTCCGGCAGACATAAGAACCAAACCGCTGGTCCCTTTTGTTACCGGGATACCGGTTGAGGCAATGGCCTTGCCCATCATGGGGCCCCCGCTGATGAGTTTTCCCGTATCTTCCGGCAGTCCGCCTGCTGCTTCGATCAGCTCATTCAGGGGAGTTCCGATACGTACCAGAAGGTTGGCAGGCTGTGTCAGGGATTTTCCGGTTACGGTTACCACCCGTTCCACCAGGGGTTTGTTTTTCTGCACTGCCTCGTATACAGCAAAGGCTGTGCCTACATTACAAACGACGGCCCCCACGGAAACAGGCAATGCGCCCGATGGCACTTCCCGGCCGGTAACCGCCCTTATCAATTGTTTTTCTCCCCCCTGCGGGTATTTTACTTTCAGCGGCACTATACGGATGGAAGTATCGCCGGCGGTAAGCTTATGCAGATGCGCGATAGCATCGGGCTTGTTATTTTCTATCCCCACATAAGCCCGGCTAACCTCCAAGGCGCACATTAACAGGCGTATTCCAACCATAATTTCGGCTCCTTTTTCCAGCATCAGCCGGTGGTCGGAGGTGAGGTACGGTTCACATTCCACCCCGTTGATAAGCAGTACTTCGGCTTTCATGCCACGGGGCGGGGTCAGCTTGACATGGGTGGGAAAGGAGGCACCTCCCATACCCACCACACCGGCAGCCTTGATTTTTTCGATAATAACTTTTGGCTCGGGTTCAAAGTCTTCGATCAGCGTACTGCCCGTATCAATGCCTTCTTCCCATTCATCTCCCTGTACATCGATAAGGATACCCTGTTTGGGATAACCGGAACTGTCGGTGATCTGATCAATCTTTTTAACGGTTCCCGACACTGGTGAATGAATGTTGGCCGAGACAAACCCCCCGGCCCGGCCAATCAGCTGACCGGCTTTTACCGGATCTCCCTTTTTTACCAGGGCCTGGGCCGGAACCCCGATATGCTGGGCCAGCGGAACAAAAACACTTTGGGGTAGAGCCAGTTTCCGAATGGCTTTGCCGGCCGAAAATTTATTTTCCGGCGGATGAACCCCTCCCAACTTAAATGTCTTTATCACGGTTTCAGGATTTTTCGGCATGATCGGTTTGTTTGATTTCCTGTTTGTTTTTCGTTTCGCCTGCTGTATTTTCGGTTACTGCTTTCCCGGCACCGGCCGTTTCCTTTTCCGTATTTTTTTTCGGTTTTGGCGGAAGATCGGTTTTGGGCCTGCGTGGCGGAAAACCCACTTCAATGATGGCATTGGTGGGGCATACTTCCACACATTTGCGGCACAGCCTGCATTTGTCGGAATCAATAAAGGCCAGGTTATTGCTCATGATAATGGCTTCGTGAGGACAGGCCTTGTAACATTTGCTACAGCCGATGCAGGCTACTGCGCATGATTTTCGGGCCAAACCTCCCTTTTCTTCGTTACGGCAGGCCACATATATTTTCCGGCCTTTCGGCATTTTTTTCCGCAATTCAATCAGGTTTTTCGGACAAGCTTCCACACAGGCCCCGCAGGCTGTACAGTTATCGTCGTTTACCTCAGGCAGGCCGGTTTCCGGATTCATGTGAATGGCATCAAACTTGCAAACAGCCACACAATCGCCATGTCCCAGACATCCGAACTGGCAGCCGGTGTCGCCGCTGTAGAGGGCTGCTTCCACTGCACAGGAACCGACCCCATCGTACCGGTTGGTTTTGGGACGGTATTCGCAGGTTCCGTGGCAACGGACCACGGCTACCCTGGGAGTCTGCGGTACCGCTTCCAGTCCCAGCAGGCGGGCCACATCTTGCATGGTGTCATTGCCCCCGACGGGACAATACAGTGGAGTCAGATCATCCGCTTTCACACAGGCTTCGGCAAAAGCCCGGCATCCTGCAAAACCACATCCCCCGCAGTTGGCTCCGGGAAGGGCTTTTTCCACCTCGTCAATCCGTGGATCTTCATATACCCTGAATTTCCGGGCGGCAAGATACAGGATTACGGCGGAAAGCGATCCGATGGCGCTCAGACTGATTACAGTATAAACAATCGTTATGCTCATATGCTTACAGGTAAAGGTCCTATTTTAAAATCGAAACTTCGTTTAATTTTATTGCGTAACAAATAAATAATCAAATAATAAGGCAGGAGCGTCCCCAGGGCAAGCAGTCCGCTGAGTCCTTCTTCCCCTGTGAGCGAAAGGGTAAGTATCAGCACTGTTATGAGCAGGATAAAAGGGCAAAGGTATCCCAGAAAAAGGGCTTTGAATCCCTGTGAAGTCTTTCCGGTTATCAGGACCTGCTGCCCAGGCTGGTATTCTGTTCCGCAAGGCGTAATTTCAATTTCCTTTTCCGACAAGTCGGCTGCACTGCAGACTCCACGGGCATGACAACCGGCACAGGCAGACTCAGCCAAAATGGTCACAACGACCCGCTCCGGTGAGAATTCTTTAACGACTCCCTTATGTGAAATTTCTCCCGCCATCTTGATCCTTTCGCAGTTTTCGATGCAAAACTATGGATGTTTGTAAAACTTGATGATGTTCTGAAAACCTTTTTAATTGATTCCGCCTTATTCGTATTCAGATTAAATTAATTCAATTTTATCCATTATATTATATTTTATTGATTATCAACACTAAGATTGTGATATAAATAACGACCAGTCTTTTTGCATAACTGTATGTAATCGATTGCACAGATGTCAAAAATACAAATTTCCGGACAAATTATTCAACTGATCGTGCTCCAGTCAAATTCGGTATTTTTCATTTTTTGAAGCTGTTCACGTAAAAGCCGGTGTTTCTCCTTTTGGAGACCGGAATCATCTTGCAGAATGTCGGAGGCCAGGTTGCGGGCCAGGCGCAGAATTTCACCGTCTTTTCCCAGGTTGGCAATATTCAGCCGGAGACCGATACCGCTTTGCTGGGTACCTTCCAGATCGCCGGGTCCGCGCAGTTGGAGATCGGCCTCGGCAATTTCAAATCCGTCGCAGGTACGCACCATGGTTTCGAGGCGTTTCCTGCTCTCATGACTTAGTTTGTAGGCCGACATCAGCAGGCAATATGACTGGGCAGCTCCCCGGCCAACACGTCCGCGCAATTGGTGAAGCTGGGACAGTCCGAAACGCTCGGCACTTTCGATAATCATTACGGAGGCATTCGGCACATCCACTCCCACTTCAATAACCGTGGTGGAAACAAGAATGCGCGTTTTTCCCGCTTTGAACAACTGCATTTCCCTATCTTTGTCGGCTGTTTTCATTTTTCCGTGAACCATGCTGAGCGGAAAGCGCGGGAAGACCTGTTTGAGCAGCTCGTAACCGTTCTCCAGGTTCTTCAGGTCCAGCTTTTCGGATTCGCTTATCAGCGGATAGACCACGTAAACCTGCCTGCCGGCTTCAACCTGTTCCCGGACAAAACGGTATACTTCCCTGCGGCGGTTTTCGTAAAAATGACGGGTTTCCACCGGTTTACGTCCCGGCGGGAGTTCGTCAATAACGGAAACATCCAGATCGCCGTATAGCGTCATGGCCAGTGTGCGGGGAATGGGCGTTGCTGTCATCACCAGGATGTGGGGAGGCGTGTTTGTATTCTTTTTCCAAAGCATGGCCCGTTGGGCTACCCCGAAACGGTGCTGTTCATCAATAACGGCCAGTCCGAGTTTTCTGAAATTAACGGAATTTTCAATCAGCGCATGCGTGCCGATGAGCATGCTTATTTCTCCCGACTCCAGCTGCCGGTGAATCTGTTTGCGTTCCCGGGCTTTGGTGGAACCGGTCAGCAGGGCTATCCTGATCCCCGATCCTTCAAGCAGGCTTTGAATGGTTTGGTAATGCTGACCGGCTAAAATTTCCGTGGGAGCCATCAGGCTTGCCTGGTACCCGTTATCAAAGGCAATCAGAGCCACCATCAGGGCCACCAGGGTTTTTCCGCTGCCCACGTCACCCTGAAGCAACCTGTTCATCTGTTTTCCGCTTCCCATGTCTTTGCGGATCTCACGAATCACTTTTTTCTGGGCTCCGGTCAGCTCAAAGGGAAGCCTCTGCCGGTAGAATTCATTGAAACAGGGGCCAACCAGACCGAACACAAAACCCTGAAAAGCTTCCGAACGTTTGTACTTCAACCGAAGGATCTTTAGCTGGATGAAAAATAACTCTTCAAATTTCAGCCGGAAACTTGCTTTCTGCAGGATCTGGTCGTTTTCGGGAAAATGAATCTGCCGCAGGGCCTGATCCAGGGAAAGCAGTTTTAGTTTTTCCCGGATAAAGGGGGGGAGGGTTTCCCGGATCTTTCCCCCGGTGAGTTGCAGCAGGTTGTATTGCAACCGGTTGATTGCTTTGGTGTTGAGAAACCGCTTTTTCAGTGTTTCCGTAGTATTGTAAAAAGCCTGCAGCACACCGGTGTTGATTTTCCGGGTTTGGGTGGTTTCCACTTCCGGGTGGATGATATTGATCTGCCCGGAAAAAACCGAGGGTTTGCCAAATACCACATAGGGAATTTCCTTTTTCAGGTTCTCCCTGATATAGTTAATGCCGGAGAACCAGACCAGTTCCATGCTTCCCGTCTCATCATAAAATTCTGCCGTGAGCCTTTGCTTTCTCGCTTCTCCGGCCAGCCGGAAGGAACG
>JBFWIL010000047.1:0-13948 GCA_050256015.1 Mangrovibacterium sp.
TGCAGAATAAGCTGGATCAAAGCATTGAGGCCTATAAAAATGCTCTGCGCCAGAACCCTGACGATCCAGAAACCAAATACAATCTGGTATATGCCATGAACCTAAAGAAACAGCAACAACAGAACAAACAAAAAAACAAAGATAAGAACAAAGATCAGCAACAAAACAAAGATCAGAACAAAGATCAGAACAAAGATCAGAACAAAGATCAGAACAAAGATCAGCAACAGAACAAACAGCAAAATAAGGATCAGAACAAAGATCAGCAACAAAAACAGAACAAAAACCAGCCGCAACAAAATAAGCACCAAGAAAAAATTTCCCGGGCAAATGCGGAACGATTATTGCAGGCTCTGGAGAATGATGAAGAAAAAATCCAGGAAAAGGTAAAAAAAGCCAAAGCGGCAAAGGCCAGGGAACGGTCGACCGACAAAGACTGGTAAGAGGCTGCATACTGAATGGTTAGAACAGGCTCCTTTTGACATGATTATACGATGCAGATGAAAAATATAATCAAAAAATTAATCCTTGCGTTTTTCCTGCTGCTGCCGGCATTGTATACCAAGGCCGACAACGTGCGCTTTACCATGTCGGCTCCGAATGTCGTTTCGGCGGGAGAACAATTCCGTTTGTCTTTTACGCTGAATGAACGGGGCAGTGATCTGAAACTTCCTGACATGTCGAATTTTGACATACTGATGGGACCGTCCACGTCGCAGAGCTCCAGCATTCAGATTATCAACGGGAAGCGAAGCCAGGAAGTATCCTTCTCCTACATTTACATTCTCCGGGCCAAGGCAGAAGGCAGTTTTACCATTAATCCGGCTACGATAACCGTAGAAGGTAAAGAATACCGGTCGAATGAACTGGAAATACAGGTGGTAAAAGGACAGGCCCGACAGCAGGGATCTGCTCTAGATCCGCAACAACAGCAGGTCCCCTCCGGAGCAGAACTGAGCAAAAACGACCTGTTTGTCCGCACCGAGCTGAACAAACACACGGTATACCGCGGAGAGCAATTGATTGCCACCATCAAGATCTATGTTTCCCCCAATGTTCCCATCACAGGATTTGAAGATGTCAAGCTGCCTTCCTTTGAAGGATTCTGGACACAGGAAATTGATATTCCCAACCAGATCAGCTTTACCCGGGAAGTCTATAACAACAAGATTTACCAGATCGGAGTACTGAAAAAAACCGTACTTTTTCCCCAACAAACCGGGAAGATACAAATCGGTTCTTTTGAGATCACCACCATGGTTCGTCAGCAAATACATCAGCAACGCAGCTTTTTTGACGATTTCTTTGATAACTACCGGACGGTTCCTGCACACATCTCCAGTGATCCGGTAAGCGTAACGGTCAGGGAATTGCCTGCCACCCCCGCCGGGTTTTACGGAGGTGTGGGAAAGATGAACTTTTCGGCCAAACCCGACAAAACCGAAACCAAAGCCAACGAAGCTATTACGTTCCGGGTTACGGTTTCGGGCAACGGGAATCTTCAGCTGGTTGAAGCCCCTAAAATTGACTTTCCTGCCGACTTTGAAGTCTATGATCCAAAAACTACCGATAATTCAAGGCTCACCGAATCGGGCATGAGCGGATCAAAAACTTTTGAATACCTGATTATTCCGCGTTATGCCGGACAATTTACCATTCCTTCGGTTCCGTTTGCTTCCTTTGATCCGGGCAACGGAAAATATTCCGTTCAGAAATCTCCGGAATACACTATAAACGTAGGAAAAGGCGACGAAAACCAAAACGCCACGGTAACCAGTGCCTATTCCAAACAGGATGTCCGTTACATTGGCAAAGACATACGCTACATCAAGCAAAACCAATATCCGCTGAGAAGCCGTTCCGCACTGTTCTTTGGAAGCAGCTTGTTTTGGGGATTATACCTGGGAATTCTGTTCCTTTTCCTCGCAGTGGTTTTTATCTACAGAAAAAAACTCCGGGAAAACGCCAACATGCAGCTGATGCGGACCAAACGGGCCAACAAGGTTGCCCGTAAACGGTTAAAAGAGGCCCATGGCTACCTGAAACAACAGAAAGCCGAGCAGTTTTATGAAGCCGTACTGCGAGCCTTCTGGGGCTATCTGAGCGACAAGCTGAACATTCCACTAGCCGGCCTGAACCGTGAAAATGCCACGGCTAGCCTGAGCGGGAAAGGAGTAGAACAGAAAGTCGTTGACGAATTCATCCGCCTGCTTGACAACTGTGAATTTGCGCGCTATGCACCCCGTGCATCCGGAGAAACGCCCGAAGCGCTTTACAGGGAAGCAGCCGGACTGATGGGAAAACTGGAAAAACAAATTATAAACAGATGAAACGCATATACAGCATTATTCTGCTGATCCTGGGGCTGACCGTCAATCTCCATGCCCAGGATTCGCTGCTGGTTCAGGCTAACCGGAACTATGCCGCAGGCCGTTACGAACAGGCCGTCAAACAGTATCTGGAAATCCTGAACAGCAAAATCGAATCGGCCGAAGTATACTATAATCTCGGGAATGCATGGTATAAAAGCGGACAATATACCCGGGCCATCATCAATTATGAACGGGCCAGGCTGCTCGCCCCGCGTGATGAGGATATCCGCTTTAACCTTGAACTGGCCAACCAGCATGTGGTCGATGCCATTGACCCGCTTCCCCAGGTCTTTTTTATCCGCTGGTGGAACAAGCTTGCCAATCAGCATACAGCCGACGGCTGGGCCCGTATCAGTCTGAGCTCTTTTATACTCGCACTCATCCTGGCAGGATTTTTCTTCTTTAGCAAATCTTCAGGAATAAAAAGACTTGCCTTCTGGCTGGGAATACCGGGAATAGTTATTTCCGTTTTTAGTTATAACTTTGCCGCCCGGCAGGAAAAGTTGCTGACCGGACACCGGTTTGCCATTATTACCCAGCCCAGTGTTACGGTAAAAAGTTCTCCCTCGGAGGGAGGTACGGATCTGTTTCTGATTCATGAGGGACTGAAAATCGAAATCCGTGACAGTCTGGGGAGCTGGAAAGAAATCAGGCTGGCCGACGGCAACCAGGGATGGCTGCCCGAAAACAGCCTGGAAAAAATATGACAAATGGCCGGCACAGCCGGCTTTTTTATTGTACCTGTTTTTAAAACCATTTAAAAACGCGGTTGTTTAAACTCATAAACTGTAGATTATGGCTTATCATTTACTGAAAGGAAAGAGGGGAATCATCTTTGGTGCGCTGAACGCAGACTCCATTGCCTGGAAAGTTGCCGAACGTGCTTTTGAAGAAGGAGCTGCTTTCACACTGACCAATACATCCGTAGCCCTGCGTATGGGCGATACCTCCAAACTGGCGGAAAAGTGCAGGTCCACCCTCATTGAGGCCGATGCTACCAGGGTGGAAGATCTGGAAACGCTTATCAAAAAATCCATGGAAGTGCTGGGCGGAAAAATCGACTTTATCCTTCACTCTATAGGAATGTCACCCAATGTCCGCAAGGGCAGGCATTACAGCGATCTGGACTACAATTATATGGAGAAGACACTGGATATTTCTGCTGTTTCTTTTCACAAAATTCTGCAGACTGCCAGGAAGATGGATGCCATCAATGAATGGGGATCGGTGGTTGCCCTCTCCTATGTGGCGGCCCAGCGAACCTTTTACGGATACAACGACATGGCCGATGCCAAAGCCCTGCTGGAATCTATTGCCCGCAGTTTCGGTTATATTTACGGGAGAGAACGCCGTGTACGTGTCAACACCGTCTCCCAGTCGCCCACCCTTACCACAGCAGGCAACGGAGTAAAAGGAATCGGACGATTACTCGATTTCGGAGAACGGATGTCGCCCCTCGGCAATGCCACGGCCGATGAATGTGCCGACTATTGCATTACGCTTTTTTCTGACCTGACCCGCAAGGTAACCATGCAAAACCTCTATCACGACGGGGGGTTCTCTTCTATGGGCATGAGCATGCGAGCCTTGGAACAGTATGAAAAAGGGCTAGACTGTGACTGCAATACGGCCGGAAGCGGGCATCGGTTCGACTAACACGCTCATCCGGGCTACCCCAGATACGGCACACAGGTAAAAAGAGCAGGACGGCTGCTGCTTCTTACGGGCAACGGCTGTTTTGCTCCTTCACCGGAGGCAGCAGGCAATCATCTGCCGGAACCTATTTCAACCGGCTTTCCTGAGCGAACTGCCTCCCTGCATGCAGTGCCTTAAGGTTCATCCCGACCACAGCTTCCCCTTTCCTTTCAAAAACAGACCGCAATCCGGCTTCAATCTGGTAGAAATCAATATGGATAAAAGGAGAAGCAGCCCCCAGCATTACGATATTGGAAGTCCGTATGTTTCCGGCCTCCCGGGCAAGCTGATCCGCATCCAAAGCCACCATCCTGGGCAGCTTTTCGATTTCCTTCCGTATGGCAGAACCATCGGGATAATTGGGTATATTCTTAAAAGGCGTTGTATTGGTTACCAGAAACCCCGTATCCGACAGGTAAGGCAAATAACGCAGGGCCTCCATGGGTTCGACCGATAAAATAAGGTCGGCTCCGCCCAGGGGAATCAGGTCTGAAGCAATGGACTTTCGGGATATCCGCATATGGCTGACCACCGCTCCGCCCCGCTGGCTCATTCCATGAGTTTCAGCCTGCTTCAAAAAAAGATCCTCCGAAAGAACGGCCTCTCCCAGAACCGTGGCAATGGTTAAAATGCCCTGACCGCCTACCCCGGCCAGGATAATATCAGTTTTCATAAGTGTATTATTTCAATTTAACTTACTGCAGTTTGCGTATTACAGGCCATCCACTTTACACCCGGGTTTGCCAAAGGTATGGGACTA
Organism: Mangrovibacterium sp.; assembly: GCA_050256015.1. Lineage (GTDB taxonomy): Bacteria > Bacteroidota > Bacteroidia > Bacteroidales > Prolixibacteraceae > JBFWIL01. The sequence goes on from JBFWIL010000047.1 coordinate 4,828, forward strand.
GTCTGAATAAACAAGCTCTCCGTAACTCACATGGCTTTTACCGATTTCGGTTTCGTTTCCTGCGGCTGGCCCGCTGAATACATTCACGCCGGGGAATGATTACGGAAACCCCTTGGTAATCCAGTTCCTCCCGGAAAATACGAACCATTTCCTCATGATTCTTTTTTAGGGGGACAACGACCCGGATATGGGACGGATCAACCCCGATCCCCGTACATATATCCTCGATCTTTCCTTCGGCCGAAGAATCCTGCCCTCCGGTCATGGAAACCGATTCATTGTCAGAAATCACTACCGTGACTGGCGTTTTTTCATTCACGGCATCCAGCAATCCGGTCATTCCCGAATGGGTGAAGGTTGAATCGCCAATCACGGCAATGGCCGGGGAGAGCCCGGCATCTGCAGCCCCCTTGGCCATGGTAATGGAAGCTCCCATATCCACACAGGAATTTATCGCTTCGTACGGAGGAAGCGCTCCAAGGGTATAACATCCAATATCCGAAAACACATGGCCTTTCCCAATTTCGGACAGCACTTCGTTCATGGCCGTATAGGCGTCAATATGCCCGCAACCCTGACACATGGCAGGAGGACGGGAAGCCACCAGCAAGGGTACCGGTAATCCGCTGCCAGGCTGTTTTCCCAAGGCCCGGAGCACATAATCAGGGTTCAGCTCTCCGCTTCGGGGCAAACTGCCGTCCAGCCGTCCCCGAACGGTTGTTCCACAGCCATAGAATCCTTTCAGCTTCTCCTCCACCAGCGGATATCCTTCTTCCAGCACCAGAATCTGTTCACATTCCGCCGGTAAACGCTTCAAAAACCTTTCCGGTAAAGGGTACTGGGAAAGTTTAACCAAAGGATGCGGACAACTCCTTTCCCGAAAACATTCCTGGAGGTAATTGTATGTAATACCGCAACAAACAATTCCCAGCCTTTTATCCGGTCCGTCCAGATAACGGTTCCATTGTGATTCTTCCGAACAACTTACCAGCATTGCCTGTTTTTCCAGCAATCCGGTATACCGTCTTCGGGCAATGGCCGGAAGCAACACAAACTGCCGCGGATCCTGGGGCAAAACCAGCTTATTCTGATCCCTTTTTTCCCGACATAACACACCGGCCCGGGAATGAGCCAGCCGGGTGGTAATCCGCAACATAACCGGTAAACCGGTTCTCTCGGAAAACAGCAGTCCCTCATACGCCATATCGTAGGCTTCCTGCTGGTTTGAAGGCTCCAGCACTGGAACCATGGCAAAATTACCGTAATAACGCGAATCCTGTTCATTCTGGGAAGAATGCATGGACGGATCATCGGCCACGGCAACCACCAACCCACCGTTTACGCCCGTTATGGCCGAATTAACAAAAGCATCGGCTGCCACATTCAGCCCCACATGCTTCATGCATACCAGCGCTCGCTTGCCGGCATAACTCATACCCAGAGCAGCTTCATAAGCGGTCTTCTCATTAGCCGACCATTTTCGGTGAACGTTCCCCACAGCAGCCTGCGGACTTTCCTGAATGTATTCGGTGATCTCCGTGGAAGGGGTACCGGGGTATGCATATACACCTGACAAGCCGGCATCAAGCGCCCCCTGCCCGATGGCCTCAACCCCCAATAATAAAAGCTTTTGCATATATTCTCTCTACTACGTTTTGGGATCCCAAAATTAGCAGACTATGCCTTAGAAACAAATTAAATTAGTCTGTCTGTGTTTACTGATCGGCCCTGGACACATGCAGCATTCCCCGGATATGCTGCAGCTTTTTCATCAGGAAATCCAGGTGCTCCAGATTATTGACAAACACACGCAGAGTTCCTTCAAACGCTCCGTTGGCCGAGTCAATATTGATGGAACGCATCTGCACACCAATGTCTTTGGCAATCACATGGGAAATCTGTCCGACGATACCCAACTCATCTGTACCCGAAAGCTTGATGGTAGCCTGAAAGGAATTTCGCTTCCCCGACTCTCTCCAACGGGCAGGAATAATACGATACGGATAACGCTCATTTAGTTGGCGGGCATTCGGACAAGTCCGGCGATGAATCTTAATTCCTTCGCGTATGGTAACAAAGCCAAAAATTTCATCCCCGAAGATAGGATTGCAGCAGGGAGCCAGCTTGTAATTCACCTGCTGTATATTATTGTCAATCACCAGGTAATCATCTCCACCCGATAAATCCATATCCCTCAACTGTTCGGCTGGCATCAGCTCTTCCAGTTTTTGCCGTACATTTTGTTCCTGTTCCCCCTGCTCCAGCAGGATGTTCTTCACCTCCAGCGTATCAATCTGTCCGGTGGAAATTCTAAAATACAAATCCTGGGCCAGCTTTAACTGGTAATGCTTAATCAGCCTGCGGATTATTTCATCCGTATAGTCGAGCTTCCAGTTTTTCAGCTTACGAAGCAAAATCTCCTTGCCGTTCTCCGCCTCCCGTTTTTTTTCTTCATTCAGACTGGCCTTGATCCGGCTTTTGGCTTTGCTGGTACGAACAATATCCAGCCAATCCAGCTTAGGCCGCTGATTATTGGCCGTTGATACCTCAATTTGCTGTCCGTTTTTCAGCCGGTAGCGCAAACTCACTTTCTTCCCGTCCACCAGTCCGCCGGTACAGCGATCGCCCACCTGCGAATGGACCTCATAGGCAAAATCAAGCAGGGAAGAACCGGCAGGAAGCCGTTTCAAATCTCCTTTAGGAGTAAATACAAAAATCTCATCCCGGTAAATATTGGTCCGGAAGTCATCTATAAAATCAACCACATTGGCCTCCGGATTCTCCAGGATCTCCCGCACGTTCATCAACCACTGTTCCACTTCGGCTGAAGCCTTTCCTCCTTTATATTTCCAGTGAGCGGCCAGTCCCTTTTCTGCCACTTCATCCATCCGTCGGGTCCGGATCTGAATTTCCACCCACTTATTATGCGGTCCCAGTACAGTGGCATGCAGACTTTCGTACCCGTTCAGTTTAGGAACCGTGATCCAGTCGCGCATTCGTTCGGGATTGGCCTGGTATTCCTCGGTAACGATAGAATAAACCTGCCAGCAGTCCGATTTCTCCATCTCCGGTTCCGAGTTCAGAATAACCCGTATGGCAAATAAATCGTACACCTCTTCAAAGCTCACCCCCTGTTTTTTCATTTTGTTCCAGATGGAATTGACGGCTTTGGTCCGGGCTTTCATCTCAAAACGAAAGCCCCGTGTCCGTAATTTTTCCTCAATGGGCCTGACAAATTCGGCTACAAAATTCCGGCGTTCCCTTTCTGTTTCCTGCAGTCTTTCGCTGACATGCCGGTAAGCTTCCGGATTCAGGTACTTCAGACTCAAATCCTGCAGTTCCGAATTGATGGAATACAGCCCCAGACGATGAGCAAGCGGAGCATACAGATGAGAGGTTTCCACAGCTATTTTTTCCCGGATCTCCTGCTCCCGGTAATCCAGCCTGCGCATAAGATAAAGCTGTTCGGCAATTTTCGCCAGGATTACCCGCACATCTCCGGCCAGAGCCAGCATAAGTTTCCGGTAATTCTCGGCATGCAAGCCCACTGTCTCCGTATCCAGCGCATTTATCTTGGCCATCCCCGTCAGCATGCCGGCAACGTTCTCACCAAACTGCTCAACCACCCGCTTCAACCTGCTTTCTTTCGAATCCGAAAGGCTATGATGCAACAAACAAACCACCAGCGTATCGACCCCCGGACTGACCTCTGCCAGCAACAAATGAGCCACTTCCACCGAATGCAACAGGATTGCCTCTCCTCCTGCTATTTCCGACAGGGTCTTCCGGGCAAAAGCAAATGCTCGCTCCATCAGTTTCACCTCGGTTTGCGACAAACTCCTGCTACAGGATTCAAGAAGTTCCTTCCAAGCATGATTAATCTGATCCTCCATTTTCTGATTCATACGCGGAAAAACACTATACTTTTTTTTAAAAAAAAGGCCACCATAAAAGGCAGCCTTCAACATCTTTTCATTATACCGGACTTATTCTGCCGTTTCATCCGTAAAAGTTCGCGAAGAAAGTTCGCGGTCCATCATAAAAACTCCGTTGCCCTGCCCGTTGATCAAGCGCAGACTGTCCAGAATGGAATTCACACTGGCTTCTTCTTCTACCTGTTCATCCACAAACCACTGCAGGAAACTTTGGGAGGCATGATCCTTGGCAGCAATAGCCACGTCCATCAGGTTGTCGATCAAGGCCGTTACCTTTTGTTCGTGAGCCAGCGTTTTTTCAAACACAAGGATGATATCCTCAAATTCGGTTTCCACCCCCGCTACAGGCTGCAACAAAACCCGTCCGTTCCGTTCATGAATATAATCAAAAAACTTCATGGCATGAGTCAGTTCCTCCTGATACTGCACTTTCATCCAGTTGGCAAAGCCCGGCAATCCCTCTTTTTCAAACCAGGCAGACATAGACAAATACAAATAGGCAGAACTGATCTCCGCATTGATCTGATCGTTCATCGCTTTTAATACAGTCTCTTTCAACATAGTCATTTTTTTTCGTTGGTATCAAAAATACAGAAATTTCGGTTATATTTCTCCAAAATCCAGATTAAACTTCTGCCTGAGCAAACCGATATTCGAATTTTTCTTTATCATTTCAGCCAGTTTCTCCGTTTCCGAATAGGGTTTGGATTCAATCTCCTGAACCACGATCTCAGTAATCAATTCAATGTGAGTGTTCTGCAATTCACGGCGCAACCAGGAAACCAGTTCCGGCTTTATTTTGCCTATTTCTTCTTCCTGTACCGAGTTTTCTATTTTCAGACACAGTCTGAAACGGTCCCCGATTTCCGGTATGCGCGACAAGGTGGAACGCAGGTTCGGCCGGTCGTGCAACTGAGCCAAAAACGCTTTCCACTTTTGTTCAAATTCTTCGCGTGTAAACGGACGACTAAGTGCCTCACCGGTATAGTATTTCATTTTCTCCCTGGCGTCGGCCGGTCCGACTTTCGTCTCCAGCCTGCCCGAAAGGGCATCTTTTATGGAAGGCGTGTATCCGCTTCCACGCTTGCGAATCAGTCGTTTAACAGGCTTCTTGTGCTCCCCTTCCTTCTGTTTTTCCGTCCTGCCGTACAAAACCCGCCGGTTTTTCGTACCATCCAGCGGTACGGAAGAACCGGCAGCAACCAAAGGACTCACTTCCAAGCCGGACTTCGCTGCACTGCTGAATATAGGTTCCAGAACCACCGGATCAGAGCCGTCAGCTATTTTTTTTTTAAACCAAGCTGACTCATGCGGATCAAGGCCAGTTCCACCAGCAACCGTTTATTCTGGCTGGTTTTATACTGAAGATCACATTCGTTGCCGATCTCCAGGGCTTCCAGCAAAAGCGCTTCCGGACAGGAAGCAGCCTGTGTTTTATATTTCCCGCGAATTTCCCCGCCAACCTCCAGCAGTTGAACGGTAATCTGGTCACGGCATACCAACAGATCGCGTAAATGACTGCTCAGCCCGCTAATAAAATGGTGACCATCAAAACCATGGTCCAGCACCTCGTTGAACAACATCAGCACACCGGGTACATCCTGCTTCAGGAACAACTCAACCAGCCGGAAATAATAATCATAGTCCAGCACATTCAGATTAGCTATCACATCCCTATAACCAATGTTTTTACCGCAAAAGCTGACAATCTGATCAAAAATAGAAAGGGCATCGCGCATGGCCCCGTCAGCCTTCCTGGCAATCACGTTCAGGGCTTCCGGCTCAACAGCAACCCCCTCCTGTCGGGAAACATAGGCCAGATGCTCTGCAATGTCAGCAATCCGGATCCGGTTGAAATCAAAAATCTGACAACGCGAAAGGATGGTCGGAATGATTTTATGCTTTTCGGTAGTAGCCAAAATAAAAATAGCATGACGCGGCGGCTCCTCCAGGGTTTTCAGGAAAGCATTGAAGGCTGCCGAAGAAAGCATATGCACCTCATCAATAATATAGACACTGTATGTTCCCACCTGGGGGGGAACACGAACCTGGTCGGTCAGGTTACGGATGTCGTCGACCGAATTATTAGAGGCAGCATCCAGCTCATGGATATTATAGGAACGATTGCTGTTAAAAGCCGTACAGGATTCACACCGGTTGCAGGGTTCATCTTCTGCAGTCAGGTTAATACAATTGATTGTTTTAGCAAAAATACGGGCACAAGTAGTCTTCCCCACCCCGCGCGGACCACAAAACAAGTAGGCATGCGCCAACTGACGGTTCCTGATCGCATTCTTCAGAGTTGAAGTAATCGAAGCCTGTCCGACAACCGATTGAAAAGTGTCGGGACGGTATTTTCGTGCAGAAACAATAAAATTATCCATAAACCTGTAAAATGATGACCAAAGATAATCATTTTTGCCAATCTAAAAGTTTCCTGCCGGTATACCCGTATGGCCACGGGCCATAGCATGATCCACAGGTGATTGTCTGTTATCCGCAAATTTCGGCGAAACCAGAATATGTTTAAAATTTCATTTTCCATCCCTGCATGCCTGCCGGTCACCCCAGGTCGCTCACAATCCATACAAGCCAATCGGGACAAACAGTTCCGGCGTTCTACAGACAATAACAGGCACGGTAAAAAAAAGTTATTACATTTGATCAAAAAATTTCTGCCAGATAAAACACACACCATACGCAACAGGAACAAAAACAGAGAAGACAACCCGATGAGACATGTTAATCAAGGAATACATCTGTTTGGATACCTGCCGCATGGACAGGATCACGACAGGGAAACGGAAAAAAAGATTTTCCGTTACAGTCTGATCATTCCCTGCCTTTTTCTCTGCGGATTCTGGTTGGTATTCCTGACCGGAATACTGCTGGATCAGGAATTTACCGTCTGGGGCATTTACCCCCTCCGGCTGAAGGGACTGAGGGGACTGCTTTTTTCTCCATTCATCCACGGCAGTCTGAAACATCTGACGGCCAATTCCGTTCCCTTCCTGATTTTGTCTTTCTGTCTTTTTTACTTTTACCGTTCGCTGGCCTACCGGATCTTTGTCCTGCTCTATGTGCTTTCCGGACTCGGGGTATGGCTCGCGGCACGGGAAGCCTGGCATATCGGAGCAAGCGGACTGATTTACGGGCTGGGGTCTTTTCTTTTCTTCAGCGGCATCTTCCGGAATGATGTACGGCTGCTTACCATTGCCCTGGTCGTTGTTTTCCTCTACGGAGGCATGTTTTGGGGAATTTTCCTTACGGAAGCATCCGTCTCCTGGGAATCGCACCTCTGGGGAGCTGTAAGCGGACTTTTGCTGGGTGCCATTTATCGCAGGCAAGGACCGCAACGCATTCCCTTTGCCTGGGAATCTGAAGAGGAAGAAGAGCACGAAGCAGACAGCATCGAAGCAAACAGCATTATTGACCACGAGGCAACTAATAAAAACAGGGAGCATTGCAAAAAAAAACCGGAAGACTCCTGAAAACCCAGGTGGAAAATGTTTACCTTTGTCCCCCTTAAAGATAACCGGTTCTATAAGAATGATTAGCAGAAGAATTATCCGCATTAAGGTATTACAGGTTCTATACGCCTATTACACCTCCCCGGAAAAATCCATCAATAACGCGGAAAAAGAGCTTTTTTTCAGCATTCAGAAAACGTATGACCTCTATCATTTTATCCTGCAGTTACCTGTGGAGATTGCCAACCACGCCGAATCGCTCATGGAGCTGAGAAAGAAAAAGCATTTTCCCACAGAAGAAGATCTGCACCCCAACCTTCGTTTTGTGAATAACCCGCTGGTCGGTCAGCTGCGCATCAACCGGTCCCTGAACAAATATCTGGACCAGTCCAAGCTGGGATGGCAGGATGAGCCGGAGCTCATCAAAAAACTGTACCGGACAATGACGGAAACCGATTTTTACAGGGAATACATGACCGCACCAAAGCCAAACTATGCGGAAGAGCGGAAATTTCTGGAACTGTTGTTCGGGGAAATAATTCTCCAGTCGGAAGATATGGATCTGCTACTTGAGGAAAAAAGCATTTACTGGAATGACGATCTGGACTTTGTCGTCAGCATGATCATCAAGACAATCCGGAAATTCCGCGAACGTTCCGGAGCAGAGCAATTTCTGCTCCCCTTTTTCAAAGACGAAGAAGACAGGGAATTTGCTAAAAACCTGTTCAGAAAAAGCATACTGAATCACGATGAACTTCGGAAAATCGTCGAACAGCATACCATGAACTGGGATGTTGAACGGATTGCCTTTATCGACAATCTGATCCTTGAGCTGGCCATTGCCGAGTTTCTTCATTTTCCCTCCATTCCCTCCAAGGTCACACTGAACGAGTACATTGAACTGTCAAAATATTACAGCACACAAAAAAGCCGTAATTTCATCAACGGCATACTCGATAAAACGCTAAAAGCCCTGAAGCAGGAAAACCGTGTGATCAAAGCCGGAAGAGGGCTGATCGGGGAAGAAAACGAGACCTAAATGAAAATAATACTGTTCCTGAGCATACTGCTTGCCGGCCTGACGGCCTGTATGCATTCCAAAGATAAAAAGGATGCTGATCCCCGGCGAAATTCCGAGACAGCGCAGCTTGTCATTCGGGAAGAATTCCATAATTTTGGAGAATTGCAGGCAGGGGAAATCGTATCTTGCAGTTTTCTGTTAAAAAATGCAGGCAGTACACCGCTAAGCATCCTGGAAGCAGAATCGGACTGTGGCTGCATCACGGTAGACTTTCCTCGTCAGGATATTGCTCCCGGTGATTCAGCATGGGTGGATGTTTATTTTAACTCGTCCGGGGAAACCGGAAAAGTGCTCCGGGAAATCAGTCTGAAAACCAATGGCGGGAAAGTCCCGAAAAAGCTGATGGTGGCGGCTACAGTGAACAACGAATGGATCAATATTTACCAAGGAACAAAAAAAGATAATAATTAAACGCTTACAACGATGAATTATTTACTGATGGCTCCGCAAACAGGAGCAGAATCCAACGCATTCAGCGCTTTTTTACCCCTGATCCTGATCATGGTGATCTTTTACTTTTTTATGATCCGGCCTCAGGTAAAGAGACAAAATGAACTGAAAAAATTTAGGGAAAGCCTGTCCAAAGGAGACAAGGTGGTAACCACGGGAGGCATTTACGGAAAAGTTGCCGTGTT
>JBFWIL010000048.1:0-13895 GCA_050256015.1 Mangrovibacterium sp.
AATCAGCACATTTCCGGAGGCCGAATCCGGCTTTTCAAAGAAAGCATTCAGCGACAGATCCGGGAAGGGAATATCCGGCATCCCGGTATCTCCCGGAAAAGTAGAAACAGGAAAACTTTCTTCGATATCCTCCACCCGGATGTTGATACCGGCCAGTACACCGGAAGAAGTCAGGCTGAGCTGTGAGGCTCCGAAGCCCATCGTTTTGTGAACCTGTTCCGGATCGGGTTCACTGAATGTTTCGATGCGAATATCTTTGATGGTCCAGCTTTCCCGGTCGGAAGAAGCTGCATCTTTCAGTCCCAGCATGGCTTCGGCATACTGGGAATAAGGTCCGTGGAAAAATTTATCCCGGGTAACCGTCACATAAATACGCACCCCCGTACGGGGCAAACTGTATACAATCCCGTTCATCAGCGGAGCGGGTGCATCCTTACGCTGGGCAAATAGACAGCAACTCAGCATCAGTAAGCCGGCAAACAGCAGATATCCTTTTCTCATATTCTGTTCATTTTATTTCACAAAACCATAAAAATAATGACTTTATTATCTCGCCATCGGCGAATCAAAAATAGTCATTGTCCGGCCAAAAAAAGAACTTCCGGCGTAAAAAGGCAGGCGAAAACACAGCATTCAGCCCTACTGATTCCGCACATTCAGAAAAGCTCTCCCTAAAAAACGTACCAGGTCTCCGGCCAACAGAGCCTCCTGTCCCGTTTCCTCTGCAGCCAGGTCCCCGGCCAGTCCGTGCAGAAAAACACCCGCCAGGGCTGCATCGGCAGGCTCCATAGCCTGGGCCAGCAGTCCCAGGATTATCCCCGTCAGCACATCTCCGCTCCCGGCCGTAGCCATACCTGGATTGCCGGAAGAATTAAAAAAAATCTCTCCTCCGGGAAAGGAAACGGAGGTAAAAGCCCCTTTGAGGATGACAATCACCCCGTATTTCCGGGAGAATTCCCTTTGCCGCTGAAGCCGCGTCCATGAATCGGCCGTTTTTCCGGCTAAACGTTCAAATTCGCCGGGATGCGGGGTCAGCACAGCATTCCCGGGAAGCCGTTCAAGCCAGCCAGGATGCATAGCCAGAATATTGAGTGCATCGGCATCCAGCACCAGTTTTCGCGGGCCATGTTCCAGTAAGTTCAGCATCCCCCGCTGTGTATTCGGCTTGGTACCCAGCCCGGGGCCGGCCCCTACCGCGGAAAAAGGACTCATATCAGGAATATCCGTAAACATCAGTTCAGAAGCATCGGCCGAACACATGACCTCCGGTACGGCTACCTGCAAAATAGGAACCGCTGTTCCCGGCACATGAGTTGTCAGCAGACCTGCTCCGGCCCGGAGACAGGCCCGGGAGGCCAGCACGGCTGCTCCCATCTTACAGCGGGATCCGGCAATCAACAGTGCATGTCCGAACATGCCTTTGTGAGCAAAACGACTGCGCCGGACCAGCCGCGACCGAACACAAGCAGCATCCAGCAGATAAAAGAAAGTCTCTGCCGCTTCAATCCCGGCCGGATGCAAACCAATAGGCAACACTTCCCAGCTTCCCACCATGGCTTCGTGCTCAGGAAAGAAAAAACTCAGTTTTGGAAACTGCAAACTCAGGGTAAGCCAGGCGCGGACCACTCCCCCCAGATCGTTCCCCGAATTATCTTCCCCCATCAATCCGCTGGGCATATCAATAGCCACCACCCGGGCCCCGGAAACATTGATCAACTCCACCAGCCTGCGGGATAATCCTTCCAGCGGACGGCTGAGTCCCGACCCAAAAAGTCCGTCGATCACCACCGTACCAGCCGGGATTTCCGGAAGCGGGATGCCGTTTCCCAGCTCATCCAGACTAACCTTGGCCTGTTCCTTCAGCCGTTTCAGATTGATCGCCGGGGCTCCCTTCAACCGCTGAACATCGCCCAGCAGATAAAGCTGGCAGGGATATGCCCTGTCTGCCAACAGTCGGGCAACCGCCAAGGCATCGCCCCCGTTATTCCCGGGCCCGGCAAAAAATACCAGAGGCTGTCCCGCCGGGAGTATACTGACCAGCCGGTCCGAAATCTGCATAGCCGCCCGTTCCATCAGGTCCAGCCCGGATACAGGTTCATTTTCCATGGTATACCGGTCCAGACCGGCAATCTGCCTGCAGGTAAAAATTTTCATTGTACCGATATTAAAAATCTGTATTTTAAAAGTAATGCAATTTTTAAACATCACGAAATGAAGTGGGGAAAACCTTCAGCCCGGAAAGATTGTTCCGGCAGTCATTCCAGGCCAAGCAGTGTCCAGGAAAGCCCCGATTCCAATGGACAAAAATCAAAAAAAACAGTACATATCATGACATCGGTCAAGATTATCGCTTCATTTTTTGGTATCTTTGTTTCTTCTGATCATCATTAATCCGAATTATGAGTAAAGCTAAAGACAAAGCCTTTTTCGGACATCCCGTCGGGCTTTCCACCCTGTTCGCCAGTGAAATGTGGGAAAGGTTCAGTTATTACGGTATGCGTGCACTGCTGGTACTTTTCCTGACTGCCACCTATGTTAACGGAGGTTTTGAACTGGCTGAGCTGGATGCCTTCACCATCTATGGTATCTTTACAGCTTTTGTTTATGTTACCCCAATCATCGGCGGAATGCTGGCAGACAAAGTACTCGGGCAACGCAAATGCATATATATCGGCGGAATCACCATGGCTACAGGACAGTTTCTTTTGGCTGCCAGCGCCATGTACCAAGGGAATCCGGAAATACGCAAAATACTGTTTTTTGCCGGACTGGGCACCCTGATCCTGGGAAACGGATTTTTCAAACCTAACATTTCCACAATGGTAGGGCAGTTGTACAGCAACAACGACCCGCGTAAAGACGGCGGATTTACAATTTTTTACATGGGCATTAACATCGGAGCCTTTCTCTCGCCCCTGGTAGCCGGAAAGCTGGGAGAACAAGTAGCCTGGGAATACGGATTCTTTTCTGCAGGCGTGGGTATGCTTATCGGTACCACCTGGTTTTTGCTTCGCAGCCACACCCTGGAACGCATCGGCATGCCTCCCCGCTCGGAAAGCAGCAGGATACGGCTGGCCCTGCACGACTGGGTCAACGTCATGGTGTACGCACTTGGTGTGGTCGCCCTGGTCCTTGGAATATTACTGGGCTGGAACAGCGTGCAGGAAGATGTGCGTACCTGGATTATCCGGATTATCGTAAGCGCAGGGATCCTTTACCTTCTGTATGATATTGTCAGCGGAACCAACGGGAAAACAGAGTGGAGCCGGGTTGGTGTTATCGTGGTTCTGGCCGTATTCAATATTTTCTTCTGGAGTGGCTTTGAACAGGCCGGCACCACCTTTAACATCTTTGCCCGCGATAACACCCGGCGACTTATCGGGAACTGGGAAATCCCTGCTTCCTGGTTCCAGAGCGTCAATGCCATTTTCATTGTGCTCTTTGCCCCTATGTTCAGTATTCTCTGGGGCAAACTGGACAAGGTAAAACTGAATCCGAACACCCCGATGAAATTTGCCTGGGGCATGATTGCCCTTTGCCTGGGCTTTGTGATCATGGCTTTTGCCTATACAAAATCCACCGGAAGCCCCGACGGGTCTATTTTAAAGGTCAGTCCGCTCTGGCTGGTATCCGTCTTTATGCTGCACACCTTCGGGGAGCTTTGTCTCTCTCCCATCGGCCTATCCATGGTTACCAAACTTTCCCCTCCCAAAATTGCCTCCACCATGATGGGGCTCTGGATGGGCTCCTTTGCTGCCGGTAATTTTGTAGCCTCCCAGATGAAAGCCATCTCCATGAGTCTGCAGGAAACCATGAACAGAGAAGTCCAGGTATTCTGGCTAATTGCCATCCAGTCGGCTATTGTAGCGATGATACTGATCATCCTATCACCCTGGCTGAAAAGAATGATGAAAGGAATTAAATAAACCCGGAGTAAACACAAATACACAATAATCTTCTATGTATGGCTAAAAACAAACACCCACGGGGACTGATGACGCTGTTTTTTACAGAAATGTGGGAGCGCTTTGGCTATTACCTGATGCTGGGCATATTCACCCTGTATATGATTGCTCCCGAAACAGGCCGGTTTCCCGGTCTGGGAATGAGTAACATGGAAGCCGCCGACATCTACGGAACCTACCTGGCCCTGGTATATCTGACTCCTTTTTTCGGGGGATTGCTGGCCGACCGCTTTATCGGTTACCGGCGTTCCATCTATATCGGCGGAACTCTGATGGGACTGGGCTATATCGGGCTTTCCATACCCGGCAGCATGCCGGGCTTTTTCCTTTCCCTGCTGCTGATCATCTTGGGAAACGGGCTGTTTAAACCCAATGTTTCAGTACTGCTGGGCAAATTATACGAAAAACCCGAATACGAACATCTGAAAGATTCGGGTTACAACATTTTTTACATGGGCATTAACATCGGGGCCTTTATCTGTAATTTTGTGGCTGCCTGGCTTCGCCTGACGTACGGCTGGGGCTGGGCTTTTGCAGCAGCAGGCATCGGGATGCTGGCCGGGCTGGTCTGGTTTGCTTACGGCAACTGGCGTATTCCGGAGATCAGGCAGGCCGACCGGATATCTCCCCGACAGGAAAGCGATCTGCCCTTCAGCAGGATTCTCACCGTACTTTTTCTGCCTGCCTTTGCGGCTGCAACCCTGGGCTGGCTGATCCCCGGCAGCCTGTTTGGCTCCGATTCAAACGATGCCTTTCTGTTTTTTTGTTTGCCCGTACTGTATTTTTTCTATAAAACCTGGCACGGAGCTTCAGCAGAGGAGAAAGCCCCCATTGCAGCCCTGCTGTCCATTTTCGGGGTGGTCATCATCTTCTGGGCCGTCTTTCATCAAAACGGCTCGGCTCTGACCTACTGGGCCCGGAACAATACCGACCGGGAACTTGGACCGGAGATGGAGCAGGTGATCAACACCCTTGCCAGCACAGAGGAGGTCTCTACCATTCCCCGGGAGCGACAGCTAACCGGACTGCACGGGGAGCCCATCGGCACACAGCCCGGTCCCAGTTATTATTTTGACAACTACAACAAACAATGGCCGGCAGGCAACCTGAACGGCAAACCCGGCGATCTGACCGATGCCGAATGGGAAAAATATGCCGGGAAAAACGTGAGCCAACACGGCAAACTGGTACTCTGGCCCACCGAACTGCAGGCTTCCATCAACCCGTTTTTTGTCATCATCCTGACCCCGCTGGTCGTAGCCCTCTTTGCCTTTCTGGGTCGAAGACGCAGGGAACCTTCCACCCCGGGAAAGATAGCCCTGGGCATGTTCGTTTCAGCCCTTTCCTGGCTGGTTATGGTGGCGGCAGCCGTTATTTCCGGCAATGGCACAGAAAAAGCCTCTCCGGTCTGGCTTTTCGGAGTTTACGGGGTAATTACCTTCGGAGAGCTCTGTCTGAGTCCGATGGGACTCTCCCTGGTTTCCAAGCTTGCTCCCCGTCGCATTGCCGCACTGATGATGGGCGGCTGGTTTCTGTCGACCGCTATTGGCAACAAACTGTCGGGGATTTTGTCGGGTATGTGGGACTTATTTGAAAAGAAATCCTGTTTTTTCCTGACCAATGCCCTGCTTACGGCCGGAGCTTTTGTTATTATTATTATGCTACTGCCCTGGCTGAAGAGAGTGTACAACGAACACATGCATCATACGGAAGCCTGAACAATTTCGGGAAAAACACAATCCATCAAGGCCGCGTTCATGAAAAAGCGGCTTTTCTTTTTTCCAAAGAACTCACATCAGGCTCTGAATGAAACGAAGCTGTTTTTCCAGCATGGCCACCGCATTCATGGCATAGCCGGCCCCAGCGGCTTCCTTTATCGGCCGGGAATAAATGGCCTCAACCTCCAGCGGACGCCGGTTGTCATAATCCAGTTTCATGCTTGGGGCATAGGGAGTCATCCGGTCAGTCATCTCAACCATGCTATATGCTTGCTTTTCTTCCAGGGGAACCCCGCACTGCCGGGCAGCACAGACCACCTCCAGCATCAGGTCGAGCACCAGCTGCCGGCTGGAAGGATGATTCATCAGCCGGTCGGTGGTGGTGTTCATAACCACGGTAAGTCCGTTAAAAGGCACATTCCAAAGCAGCTTATGCCAGCGCGAAGCATAAAGGTTAGCCGACAAATTGCAGGGGACGCCCGAAGAGGTGAAATCAGTACAGACCTGTTCAAGCACTCTCTCTGACTTCAGATTATAGCTGCCCAGACTTAGCTTTCCCAGATCGGCATGCCGGATCACCCCCGGGGCCGATTTCCAGGAGCAGATAAAAGCCAGTCCGCCGGCCAGGTTCAATCCCGGAATCAACCGGTCGAGCTCCGCTTCCACGCCCAGTCCGTTTTGAAGCAGAATAACCAGACTTTGCTGATGTAACAGAGGAGGAAGCAATTCCTTCAGTAACTTATTGCTCGTAGTTTTCAGGCATATCAGGATCACATCGCAGACCGGCATATTTTCAGTCCGGGAATAAACACAGGGATGCTGCAGATGAAAATCACCGTTTACCGAATACACCTGCAATCCGTTTTGCTTTACCTGTTCGTAATCGCTGTGCAGAAGGAAATGCACGTCCCGCCCTGCATGGGCGAGCCGGCCACCGTAATATCCGCCCAGTCCGCCCGTTCCCACAACGGCATATGTAAGCTTGTTCATTCTTATTTGATCGTTAATTTCAACAAAAATAACCATACGAACCGACCCAAAAAATAAATCGGCCGGGGTTTTTAGCCTTCCTGGATCAGGGTTTCAGCTTACGAACCAGCTCATTCAGGTCAAAACGCAGGTTTACCCGGGGCAGTTTCAGTCCGTTACTCCGTCTGCGTCGGTTCCCGGAAACGGCATAAATTTCTCCGACCAGCTTCCGGTATTTTTTCTGCAAAAGAAGGCGTTTCAACTTTAAAGTAGGCGACAATTCGCCCGTCTGGGGCGACCATTCTTCTTCCACCAACCGGAAACGTTTGATCTCCTCATGCTGCCCCAGCGTTTTGTTGATTGTCTCTACCTCCCGCTGATACTGTTGAATCACTTCTTTCTTCCGGATAAGTTCGGCATTGTCGCGAAAACGGATGCGATGGTCCGAACACCAGTCGTGTAAGTATTCAAAGTTAGGCGAGATGAGGGCACTGGCAAACTTCCGGTTTTCACCGATCACCATGGCCTGCTCAATAAAAAACGATTCTTTCAGCTTGTTTTCAATCATCTGCGGAGCAATGTATTTCCCTCCCGACATTTTGAACATTTCTTTTTTCCGGTCGGTGATACGCAGGTATTTTCCCTCCTCCATCTGACCGATATCGCCCGTATGAAACCAGCCGTCCGCATCAATCACCTGAGCTGTAAGCCCGGGAGCCCGGAAATACCCTTTCATCACCAGGGGGCCCCGGCACATAATTTCGCCATCCCCGGCAATCTTCACCTCTACTCCGGGCAGCACCGGTCCCACCGTACCTATTTTCATCTCATTGGCAGACGGATTGTTTACGGCTATCACGGGGGAGGTCTCCGTCAGCCCGTACCCTTCCAGGGCTTTGATGCCGGCCATTCCAAACAGTTTCAAAATCCTTGGCTGCAGGGCTGCCCCTCCGGATACAATATAAGTCAGGTTACCCCCCAGTGCTTCCCTCCATTTAGAATAAACCAACCGGTCGGCAAAACGGAACTGCAGTTTCCGTATCAGGTTAAGCTTTCTGCGGTAATCGAAATGTCTGGTAAAGCGGACGGCCCAGAAATAAACCGCCTTTTTCAGCCCGCCAAACTCATTTCCCCTGGTAATAAAACCGTCGTATACCCGTTCCAGCAAGCGGGGAACCGAGTTAAACATATGCGGACGGATTTCCCGGATGGCCGGAACGATCTGTCCGAGGTTTCCCACATAATAAATGCCCATTCCCTTGTACTGAAAATGATAATTCATGCTGCGTTCATAAACATGGCACAAAGGAAGAAAGCTGATAACCCGGTGTTCCGGTCCCAGATTATGCAGACGGGAATGGACCGTGAAGTTGGAAATCAGGTTACGGTGTGTCAGCATCACGCCTTTGGGAGTACCGGTGGTTCCCGAAGTATAGATCAGGGTAACCAACTCATCGGGTGTTATGGAAACTTTGATCTGCTCCAGCTCTTTCCTGCATTCGTTCGTCTGCAATTTTCCCAAATCCAGCAAGTCCTGCAGCGACGGACTTCCCTTGGCCGGATCAAAGCAATAGACTTCGCGGATTGATTTCACCTCTTTCACCACCGGCCGCAATTTTTCCAGCAACTTGCGGTCTCCCACAATAAGATACTGCACCTCGCCATGACTGAGGATATACCGGTATTCTTCATTAGAAATGGTGGGATAGACAGGCACATGAACCAGCCCGGCCATAGCCAGCCCCATATCCACAAAATTCCACTCCGGCCGGTTTTGGCTTACCGTGGCCACCCGGGTTCCCCGGGGAACGCCCAGAGCCAGCATGGCCAGGGCAAACTGGCTTGACTTATCCGCATATTCGGCTGTGGAATAGGTATACCATTTCCCGTTTGCCTTTCCCCCCAGGGCATCCGGGCGGGGAAAATGCTGCAGGCAATAATCCAGCAGATCAAAAGTGCGGTTTACAGCATTACTCATGAACTCGTTTCTCCTCAAATTTTCTGAATTTCAAATAAGACAGCAAAATTAATCCGAAAACAGCTGCTGCAAAAAGGTATACCGAACAGTTTAACCCGTCTATGCTCCCTTTTCCGTAAGAATGCATGCCACTCAAAAAATAATTCACACCGAAATAAGTCATCAGCACCGAGCTGAAACCGATAACAGTAGCCAGGTTATAATTGTAACGGCCTTTCAGGGAAGGGATCATCCGCATATGAGCCACAAAGGCATAGACCAGCACGGAGATCAGGGCCCAGGTCTCCTTGGGATCCCAGCCCCAGTAACGGCCCCAGCTTTCATTAGCCCATACACCGCCCAAAAAGGTACCGATGGTCAGCAGGTAAAGTCCGGCGATCACCGAAAGCTCACTGATTACTGTCAGCCTGTCAATGATCCGGTCGCTGGTCTTCCTGTTACCTTCCGTCATCAGGGCATAGAGCAACAGCACCAGCATGCCCAGAAAGGCACTCAGCCCGATAAACCCGTAGCTGGCCGTAATGACAGCCACATGGATCAGTAACCAGTACGACTTCAGCACCGGCACCAGATTGGTAATTTCCGGATTCATCCAGTTCAGATGGGCCACAAAAAGTGTAAGGCCCGCCATAAAGGCAGCAGTACCCAGCACCATGGGATAACGGCGTCCTAAAATCAGTCCCGCCAGCATAGCCGTCCAGGCCACGTATACCATTGACTCATAGCCGTTGCTCCAGGGCGCATGTCCCGATACATACCACCTCAGGATCAGTCCTCCGCTGTGAAACATGAAGCCGGTCACGATCAGCAGCTTCCAGACCAACAAAGCCTTCCCCCCCAGAATTTTCTGCCTGAAGATATTCACAAAAAGCAACAGCAGGAGGCTAAAGCCCGCAAGCATATACCAGGGGAACAGTCGTTTAAACGGTTGCAGCCGGTTGTAATGAATCTCGGCCGATTTTTTCATAGCAGAAGGCAGCAACACCCCGCCATATTTCTCCTGAAAAACAGTTACAGAAGCAAGAACTTCCAAAGGCTGAAGATCGCTGCCGGGATTCAGCGATTCACGAAGCATCTGAAAGCTCCGGTTCACAAGCAGGGAGTCGGCAGCAGCATTATAACCCGCAGGCCGGCTTCCCGCAGAATGCCAGGGGTCATTCGTATTTACCGGAGGAAAGAGCGTAAACAAGCTGCCGTTGCAGACCATAATGCAAATATTCAGCCGCTCATCGGCCTCAATCAGTGACTTATCCAACTTGCTGCGCATAGCCGGCATTTTCCCGTAAGCAGTCTGCACTTCCTGCAACAGCAGGTAACGCTCCTGCTCATCGAAAAAATCGGCAGCTGCAGCATATTTACCCCTTATGCCCAGCCGGTCGGACACCGGACCGTCAATTTTAATCAGCGCCAGCTTATGTCCTGTTCCCGGATACAGCTGCATGCCAAGAACTACTTCGGCCGGCGATTTTCCTGAAAAAGCAGATTTACGGCTCAGTTTACGGAGAATTTCCCCACACAAGGTTGATACGGGCTCAATGCGGCCGTCTCTTCCCTGGACCCATAACTGTTCAAAGGCGGAAACCAGTTCCGGGTCCAGGGCCGGGAAAGCAGCCGTCCCATCCTGATTAGCACGGGAGCCAAAGCTACTTCCCAACAGCAGGAGAGTCAGAACGGCAGCAAGGGAACGATTCATTCTTTTCAGCCGGCGCACCAGTTGCCGGAAATAAGAATTACGGCAGAACAGAGAAAGCAGCATGCCCATACTCATCAGAAAATAGCCGGCATACGTAATCCGGGTTCCCCAAAAGTCACGGTTAACCCAAAGCACAGTCCCCCTTTCGTCTGCATCATAAGAAGATTGGTAAAAACGGTACCCCCGGTATTTCAGAGTGTTGTTCATAAATATACATACCTCCCGGCTTAGTTGCCGTTCCCGGTCAATCAACCTTATTTCGCTGATAAAAGAAGAAGGACTTTGCGAACCAGGATAGCGTTCCAACCGGAAATCGTGCAAAAGCAGTTCAAAAGGAAGAGGCAAAGGCAGGGAGCCATAAGCCAACTGCACGGGTATTTTTCCTATCGTCCGGCAAACAGGTTCCCCGGCTTTACCTTTATGTCCGAATACAGGTATTATTTTCTTTTCTTCCCCGTCGGTCACTTCCACCAGCACGGCATCTTCCTCCGAATTTTCCGAGGCATCCCGGGTCACATGAATCAGTCCCTCAGGATAAAACCTACGAACCAGCAGTAACAATCCGTCCATGGCATAGCACTGCTTAAAACGAACCGGATGCATAAAGCCGTCAGGAATAATCTGAGATTGCTCCCCTTCCGTCGTACGGATTTCCAGCTTCCGCCCCGAGCGAATAAACAGGCTGTCTCCCTGCTGTATCAGGCTTATTCCGGTCTCCGTACCAAAACCGACCGTCACCCCGTCCAGATTGAGCGAGTCTCCCTGCTGAAAAACATAAGGATGCATGCCCCGGCCTGCCGAAATAACCAGATCAACCAGCGGAACACCGGAAGGTCGGGCCACAGCCTTACGCAAGACATGGCGTATAAAGCCCACTGAACGGAAACGAACCGGCCGGCCGTTTAAGAGCAGGGTCTCATCAAACCCTCCAGGTGCCAGTTCTGAAAACATCACCTTCCTTTGAATTTGGTGTTCTCCGGCAGAAAGGCTCAGGTAACTCCCGGCCGACAGCATGGAAGAAGAACCTTTCCCTTCCCGTATGTGCATCATGCCTTCAGAACTGAAATAACGGGTCACCCCCGCCCCTATGACGATCAGCAGGAAAGCAAGGTGAAACAATACAACCGGCAGTTTTTTTAACCTGTAAGTTTTGATGTGAACGACATGGCCCAGCAGGTTTACCCCCAGCAGCACAAAGATCAGCTCAAACCAGTGTGCATGGTATACCAGCCTCCCGGCCGTATCGGTTCCCCAGCTGCTCTCGAGAAAAGTAGCCAGCGCCATAGCAAAGGCCAGGACCAGCAATAAAATACCCATCCAGGTAGTGGACAGGAAAAACTGAATTATCTTTTTCATCCGTATCGCTGCAGTTAGAACCGTAAAATAACGACCCCTTCCCGGTTCGCCAGGCAAACAAGGAGGAAAAATAATACTTTTATTTTCACAAAAAAAGCAATTCTTCAGCATTAAACGGGCCAGGAACATTTATTAAGGCAAAATGCCAAATTAGCGGAAGCAGGTCGTAAGCTGAAAGACAGGGAGCGTTCATCTGCCCAGGACCAGAGCTTCTGCTTTTTCAATAGCCGCCTGAATGCCTGCGGCATCTTTTCCTCCAGCTGTGGCGTAGAAAGGCTGACCTCCGCCCCCACCCTTCATTTTCCGGGCAGCTTCACGGACAATCCGGCCCGCATCCAGCTTTTTCTCCTTCACCAGCTTTTCCGATATCATCATGCTCAGCAGGGGTTTCCCTGCAATGACTGTTCCCAGCACCAGCACCAGGTTGTCCAACTCGCCTTTAAGCTGGAAAGAAAGATCCTTGAGCGACTGTACGGAATCTATTTCCACCTGCCTGGCAATCAGACTCATGCCCTCGACAAGCCGCACCTCCTTTTTAAGCTCCTGCTTCAGTCCGGCTGCAGCCTGCCTGGCATAGTTTTCAAGCTGCTTTTGCAGTCGGGCATTTTCAGCGATCAGTCCGGCCACCGACTTTTTCAGATCCCTGGCATTGTTCAGCAAATTACGGGTTTCCTGCAACTCTTCAAGGGCTTCGTTCAGGTATATCTCGGCTGCCTCGGCAGTGATGGCCTCTATACGGCGCACACCGGCGGAAACAGCACTTTCGGAAGTAATAATAAACAGTCCGATCTGCCCGGTTGCGGGGACATGGGTTCCCCCGCACAGTTCCACGGAATCCCCAAAACGGATCACGCGTACCGCATTCCCGTATTTCTCGCCGAACAGGGCAATAGCCCCCATTTCCCGGGCCTGGTTAAAAGGTACATTCTGCATTTCTTCCCGGCCCAGGTTCTGCCGGATCAAGGCATTCACCCGTTGCTGAATACGGGCCAGCTCTTCCCGGCTCACCTTCTGAAAGTGGGAGAAGTCAAAACGCAGGCAGTCGGAGCTTACCAGCGAGCCTTTCTGCTCGACATGGGTGCCCAGCACCTCACGCAGAGCCTGGTCGAGCAGATGGGTAGCCGTATGATTGTTGGCCGTCAGCCACCGCTTGTGCCCGTTCACCACTGCTTTAAAAGATACCGACGGATCTGCCGGAAGCTGCCTGACAATGTGAACGGTCAGGTTATTTTCCTTCCGGGTATCCAGCACCTGAATCTGCTCTCCGCCGGATTCGATATAGCCTGTGTCGCCCACCTGACCTCCCGATTCCCCGTAGAAAGGAGTCTGGTCGAACACAAGCTGGTAAAAAGTCTCGTTTTTTTGGGTCACCTTCCGGTAGCGGGAAATCCGGATATCACTTTCCAGGGCCGTATAGCCAAGAAATCTCAGCTCATCCACCTTTTTCAATTCAATCCAGTCGCCTGTTTCCATGGCCGCCGCATTTCGCGAACGTCTTTTTTGCTCCGCCATGGCGTCATCAAACTCCGCACGCTTCACCGACAATCCGTTTTCCCGCAGAATCAGCTCAGTCAGATCGAGCGGAAAGCCGTATGTGTCGTAAAGCTCGAAGGCTGTACGGCCCGATATTTGTGAATTCCTCTCCTGCCGGGCCGTGTCCATCACCTCATCCAGCAGCCGGATACCGGTTTCCAGGGTATGCAAAAAGCTCTCCTCTTCCTCCTGAATCACCTTTTCAATGAGTCCCTGCTGAGCTGCCAGTTCCGGGAAAGCTCCCCCCATCTCCTTTTTCAGCACCTCAACCAGCCGAAAAAGAAAGGCATGCCGGAATCCCAGAAAAGTATAACCGTAACGTACAGCACGGCGAAGAATGCGACGGATCACATAACCCGCTTTGTTGTTCGAAGGCAACTGTCCGTCGGCAATGGCAAAGGCAATGGCCCGGAGATGGTCGGCAATAACCCGCATGGCCACATCCTGCCTGCGGTCCGCTCCGTACGTTTTCCCGCACAGCCGGCCCACCTCGGCAATAACAGACTGAAACACATCAGTATCGTAATTCGATTTTTTACCCTGCAAGACCATACACAGCCGTTCAAAGCCCATACCTGTATCCACATGTTTGGCAGGAAGTTCCTCCAGCCTTCCGTCAGCCTTCCGGTTAAACTGAATGAAAACCAGATTCCAGATTTCGATAACCAGCGGATTGTCTTTAT
>JBFWIL010000049.1:0-13811 GCA_050256015.1 Mangrovibacterium sp.
GGGTTGAGGTTGTTGTGCTGATCATTGAGGCTGTTATCTGCGGGCCGGTGATCTGCGGGGTTTATGCTTGCTGCATGTATGAGCTGGAGTAGTGGAAAACGGCATATCCGGAGATTTTTTTCAGGCTGTATCCGTTAAGACCGGCTCCTTTCCCTGAGAAGCATGCGGGGGTGGGGCTGGCACGGAAAACAGCTATGGATGAGGCTGTGCGTCGTTTTGATCGTTTGGACCGTCCGGAAGGAATTATCGTTTCCCTGGATGCCGATACCCTGGTGGAAAAGAATTACCTGCAGGAAATTGAACGGCTTTTTTCTTCCTCCGTTCATCCGCATTGCGCTACCATCCGTTTTGAACATCGCAGCGGGGAGATTGAAGATGACAGACAGCGCGAAGGGATCATCCTTTATGAAGCTTTTTTGCATTATTACAAAGAGGCACTGGCCTGGACAGGTTATCCCCATCCGCTTTATACCATCGGTTCGGCTTTTGCAGTCAGGGCCGATGCCTACATCCGGCAGGGAGGCATGAACCGCCGTCAGGCCGGGGAAGATTTTTATTTCCTGCACAAAATGACCCAGCTGGGGCCGCTTGCAGAACTGGATGTCACCTGTGTGTATCCATCGGCCCGGGTTTCCCGGCGGGTACCTTTCGGTACCGGCGCGGCGCTGGAGAAGTGGGTGAACGGCGATTCAGGTCTGCGGCAGACTTATTCGTTGCAGTCTTTTGCCGATCTGAAAACTTTTTTTTACCGGCTTCCTGTTTTGAGGCAGCAGGGGTGGAGTGCGGAGACTGCTGCTGTAATTCCCGAGCCGGTGCTCCGTTTCCTTGAGAAGGACCGCTTTCCTCCTGCTTTGGAGGAGATTCGCCGCAACAGCGCTTCCCAGTCCAGTTTTGAAAAGAGGTTTTTCCACTATTTCAATGCCTTTAAGATTTTGAGATTTCATCATTTTACGCATCCCTCTCTGTATCCATGGCAGGATCTTATGCAGGCCCGGGCAGAGCTGGAGGCAATCCGTGCGGGTTGCTGGTTATAGCAAACAATTCCGGTGTTTTTTTTAACTTTGCCGGACAAAAGAAAGGGTGTCTATGGAATTTTTACAGCTTTTACTGGTGGCGATTGTGCTGATGGCTCTGGCTTTTGCGGGCTTGGGCATAAAAGTCCTGCTGAAAAAGAAGGGACGCTTCCCGAACATTCATATTGGTAGTAATAACGCGATGCGTGAACGGGGCATTATCTGTGCTCAGTCTTTTGATAAGCTGGAGCAGGCCAGGGCAGGGAAAGAGATAAGAACCGGCAGGTTGATGCTGTCTGATGACGGGGCCCGGCCCGGGTGCTGAGGGCTGTGTTTATTCAAATTCCTCCAGTACTGCCGAGCTGAATCCGGCTGAGGTGTATGTTTTATATCGTCCTTCTTCATCGGAGTAAACAAGGTAGACTTCCAGTTCCTGTTTGTCGGATACCAGCTGAACCGTCTTTTTCAGTCCCATAACCATGAAGGCGGTGGCATAAGCATCGGCTGTCATGCAATCGTCCGCCAGTACGGTGGTACTCAGTAGGTTGTGTTGTACAGGATAGCCGGTATGCGGATCAATGGTGTGGGCGTATTTCTTTCCCTCCTTCACATAGAAATTCCGGTAATTTCCGGAGGTAGCCAGGGCCTTGTCTTTCAGTTCCACGATAGCTTTTAGTTCCTGTTGTCCGAACGGGTCGTCCGTGGGGCGGCTGATGCCGATATGCCATATCTGTCCCTTTGGATTTTTGCCGCGGGCAACAACTTCGCCGCCTATTTCCACCATATAGTTCAGGCAGCCTTTATCCGAAAGGTATTTCCCGACCACGTCACAGGCATAGCCCTTGGCAATGGCGCTGGCGTCAAGCATGGTTTCCGGATGCAGTTTGACAAGCCGGCCGTTTTCCATTTTGAGTTTTTCATAGCCGGTAAAACGTAACAGACTGTCGATCAGTTCCGGACTGATCCTTGCTTCGTGTTTGAATCCGAAGCCCCAAGCATTGACCAGCGGGGCTACGGTAATATCGAATGCACCTTCCGTAGCTGCTGAAACTTCGGCTGCTTTTTCCCATACGGTTTTTAAATGTGTATCCGCAAGCGTATCGCGGTTTTGGTTTATTCGCGAGATTACCGATGCGGGATTAAAGGCAGATAATGATTGGTCTACCTGTTGCATACATGCTTCGATTCCAGGAAGGAGGTCACTGTTGTCAGGCGACCGGTAGGTTATGTGATAGGTGGTGCCGTAAACCAGGCCTTCGTTTTTCCGGTATTTGGCTTGTTTGTTGCAGGAAAACAGAAAGAGTATTCCCAGCAGCGGCAATATGAATCGGGGACGGATCATGCGAATTGGTTTTTCTTCAAAGATAAGGTAAATCATGCAGCTACGGTTGTCTTTCCTGTTTTTTCAGTACAGAACGGAAACAGGATGAACTATTTTTTTAATTTTACAGGTTGAAAAAGCACTTAAAATAAAAAATACGATATTACTACATTATGGGAAGAGCATTTGAATACCGCAGAGCCGCCAAAGAAAAACGCTGGGGCCATATGTCGCGGATTTTTCCGAAATTATCCAGAGCCATTACCATAGCAGCCAGGGAGGGAGGTACTGATCCTGACATGAATGCCAAATTGCGTACGGCTATCCAGAACGCCAAGGCCCAGAATATGCCAAAAGACAATATTGATGCAGCCATTAAGCGTGCTTCTGGTAAGGAGGAAAATGACTACACGGAAGTGAATTATGAAGGCAAGGGACCGCACGGCGTATTGATCTTTGTGGAATGTGCCACCGACAATACCACCCGGACCGTGGCCAATATCAAATCATACTTCAACAAGTGCGGGGGAGGATTGGTCCCTTCGGGTTCTCTGGAGTTTATGTTTGCCCATAAGGCCGTATTTGAATTTGATAAAATTGAGGATCTGGATGTGGAGGAACTGGAGTTGGAACTGATTGATGCCGGACTGGAAGAAATTGAAACTGACGATGATATGGTTTATGTGAGCGGCGATTACACCAGCTTCGGGACACTTTCAAAAGCCTTGGAAGACAAAAAGATCGATGTGAAAAAAGCGACGCTGAAACGAATCCCTACCACTCCGGTGGAATTCACTGAAGAACAACTGGAAGAAGTTGAAAAACTGCTGGACAAGATTGAGGAAGATGACGATGTGCAGCAGGTATTTACCAACATTGCCTGAGAAGATTGATTGCAGGAGTATAAAAGAGCGTATGCCGCTTTACGGTATACGCTCTTTTATCTGCATCTCTGTTTTTAACTGCCAAAATCGTCGTAAAGCACATTCTCGTCGGGTACACCCAGATCGTAAAGCATTTTCTGAACGGCTGCATTCATCATAGGCGGACCGCAAAGATAGTAGTCAATTTCTTCGGGTTCCTCATGTTTGCTCAGGTACTGATCGTAGATCACCTGGTGTATGAATCCGGTCGGACCGGTCCAGTTGTCCTCCGGCAGCGGATCAGACAGGGCCAGATGAAAAGAGAAGTTGGAAAAATTCTTTTCGATGTTCCTGAACTGATCGTAGTAAAACACTTCCTTCAGTGAGCGGGCCCCGTACCAGAAGCTGATCTTTTTCTTTGATTCTTTCAGTGTGTGGAAGAGGTGAAACAGATGGGAACGCATGGGAGCCATTCCTGCTCCTCCGCCGATAAACATCATTTCGTTGTCGTTGTCCTTCAGGAAGAATTCTCCGTAGGGCCCTGAAATGGTCACCTTGTCTCCCTGTTTCCGGGAGAAGACAAAAGAGGAACATACGCCGGGATTGAGTTTCTGGAAGCCTCCGTTGACCCGGTCAAACGGCGGGGTGGCAATCCGGATGTTCAGCATGATAATGTTTCCTTCTGCCGGATGGTTGGCCATGGAGTAGGCCCTGAAAGTGGGTTCCGGATTTTTCATCCTAAGGTCGAACATGCCGAACTTTTCCCATTCCTGACAGAATTTTTCGTCGATGTCCATATCTTTGAAGTTCACTTCTATCTTGGGCACGTCAATCTGAATGTATCCGCCCGATTTGAAATCCAGTTTTTCACCCTCCGGTAATTTAACGACAAATTCCTTGATGTAGGTTGCTACGTTGCGGTTGGAAACTACCTCACATTCCCATTTTTTTACACCCAGAACTTCCTTGGGTATCTTGATTTTCAGATTGTCTTTGACTTTGACCTGGCAGGCCAGACGCCAGTTCAGGGCCTGTTCCCTGCGGGTAAAGAATCCGGTTTCCGTGGGCAGTATCGATCCGGCTCCCTCTTCTACCTGGCAGCGGCACATACCGCAGGTTCCCCCGCCTCCGCAGGCGGAAGGCAGAAACACCTTGTTGTTTCCCAGGGTGGAAAGCAGGCTGCTGCCCGTTTCCGTTTCCAGCTCCATTTGTCCGTCGTTGATATCGATCTTCACCTTTCCCGAAGGAGTCAGTTTCTTTTTGGCATACAACAGGATTGTTACCAGCAGTATGATCACCACCAGAAAGATGACCACGCCGGATAAGATGACTGTTGTTTGAGTGGCTAATAATATCATTGTTCTTATATTTGGTTCCCTTATAATTTGATTCCCATGAAGCCCATGAAGGCAATTCCCATGAGTCCGGTGATGATGAACGTGATTCCCAGTCCGCGCAAAGGGGCGGGGACATTGGAATAACGGGTTTTTTCACGTATGGCTGCAATGCCCACAATGGCCAGAAACCAGCCGATTCCTGATCCCAGTCCGTAAACGGTGGCTTCACCCAGGTTTTCAAATGCTTTTTGCTGCATAAAGAGCGATCCTCCCAGGATGGCACAGTTTACTGCAATCAGCGGCAGGAAGATACCCAGCTGGGTATACAGCACCGGGGCGAATTTTTCCACGATCATCTCCACCAGCTGAACGATGGAAGCAATAACAGCAATAAACATGATAAAACTCAGGAAGCTGAGGTCTACATCGGCAAAGCTGCTGTCCAGCCAGCTCAGGGCACCTTCCTTCAGTACGTAATTTTCCAGCAGGTAGTTCACCGGAAGGGTGATTCCCAGAACGAAGATGACGGCCAGCCCCAGGCCGGTTGCCGTCTTCACCGTCTTTGACACGGCCAGATAAGAACACATCCCAAGAAAGTAGGCAAAGATCATGTTCTCAATGAAGATAGACTTGACAAATATATTTATTAGGTTTTCCATAATGTACTTTCTGTATTTTTTTCTGTTCCGGTTAATCCTCGATCAGTTTGCGGTTTTTACTGCGCTGTACCCAGATAATTACGCCCACGGTAATCAGGGCCATGGGGGGAAGGATCATCATCCCGTTGTTGGAATAAAATCCGCCGTTGGCAATGTACCAGCTTTCGGGAATGATGCGAAACCCGAACAGACTGCCGGAGCCCAGCAGTTCCCGGAAGAAGCCGACAATGATAAGGATGGCCCCGTAACCGGCCCCGTTCCCCAGTCCGTCGAGAAAAGCCGGCCAGGGTTTGTTGGCCAGGGCAAAGGCTTCCAGGCGTCCCATCACAATACAGTTGGTGATAATCAGTCCGACGAAAACCGATAGTTGCTTGCTCACGTCATACACAAAAGCTTTCAGTAGCTGGTCCACCAGGATTACCAGGGCTGCGATGATTACCAGCTGTACTATGATCCGGATCCGGTTGGGGATGGTGTTGCGCAGCAGGGAGACAATCACGTTGGAAAAAGCCAGCACCAGGATGACCGAAACGGCCATTACAATCGACGGCTTTAACTGGGCCGTTACCGCGAGGGCAGAACAGATACCCAGCACCTGCACCGTAATGGGATTGCTGCTGTTCAGCGGACTGGTAAGCAGTCCGACATTCCTTTTTGAAAATAACGGTTCTCTGTCACTCATGTTCTTTAATTTTTTGTTTGAAAAAGGCCTGGTAAGCATTGAAATCGTTCAGGAGCATATTCTGCAATCCCTTGGATGTGATGGTTCCTCCCGAGATTGCATCCACTTTGTGGGTTTCCGGGGCTGTTTCATTCGATTTGGCTACGATGACGGAGCAGATCTCCCCCTTATCGTCGAATATGGATTTTCCTCTGAACTGCTGCTGGAAAGCCGGGGTGGCGATCTCGGCACCCAGTCCGGGGGTTTCCTTCTCATGGTCAAAGGTGGCCCCGTAGATTGTGTTCATGTCGCTTTCCAGGGAAATGTATCCCCATATAGGACCCCAGAGTCCTGTTCCGTAAAGGGGAAGAATGTATTTCGTGCTGCCGTCAATCTGGCATTCAAAAACCGGAAGCAGGCGTTGATCCAGCGGTTTGGAATGCTCTTTTTTTATATCCAGAGTAAAGGCGTCGCCTGCTGTTCTTTCGCCCCGGGCGTTAACCACGTAAGTGTTTACAATCCGTTCACTGTAGATTTGTGCAGCTTCTTCGGCGCTGGCCTCAATCTGGACGGAGGCCAGAATATTCTGCTTTTTCTCGGTTTCAATGTTCTTTTGCTGGGCCGGTTTCAGACTGATTGCGGCAAAGGAAAGGATGCCGGCAACCACGATAACCATAACCGAGGCATACATAAACGTATAACTGTTGCTGTTTTTGTCCATTATTTTCGTCTTTACAGGTTAAGCCTTTACGTTTCGTTTCTGGCGGCGTTTAATATTTCCTTCCACTACGATGTGGTCTATCAACGGGGCAAAGGTATTCATCAGCAGGATGGCCATCATCATGCCTTCGGGATAGGCCGGATTGATTACCCGGATCAGAATGGCCAGTATGCCGATCAGGAATCCGTAAATCCATTTCCCCTTGTTGGTCTGGGCTGCCGATACAGGATCGGTAGCCATAAATACGGTGCCGAAAGCAAATCCTCCGATCAGCAGATGTTGCCAGAAGGGCAGGGCCATATAGACGTTGTCTCCGGCAAACAGGTTCAGCAGAATACCCATAAACAGACCTCCCAGTAAGGTCGACAGCATAATCCGCCAGCTTCCGATACCTGTGACAAGCAGAATCAAGGCTCCGATCAGGATGGCCAGTTTGGAGGTCTCGCCGATTGATCCCGGAATCAGTCCGATAAAGGCGTTCCACAGGTCAAAATCCGTGTGGCCCGTCACCGCCTGAGCCATGGGGGTAGCTCCGGAAAATCCGTCGGCCAGCTGTTCGATGCCGCCGGCGGAGATCCAGACCGAGTCGCCCGACATCTGACCGGGGTAAGCAAAGAATAAAAAGGCCCGGGCTACCAGGGCCGGGTTCCAGACATTCATGCCGGTGCCGCCAAACACCTCTTTGCAAAAGATTACGGAAAAGGCGGTAGCTACGGCAATCATCCATAGCGGGGTGGTGACCGGCATAATCAGCGGGATCAGCATTCCGGTAACCAGAAATCCTTCGTTGACTTCATGTCCGCGAAACTGGGCAAAGATAAATTCTATACCCAGTCCCACCACATAACTTACAATCAGGATGGGCAGGATCTTCAGCAAACCGAAAAGGAACATGTCTGCAAAGCCGGCTGTGCAGAGTTTTCCGGCTGCTCCGAAATGCTGGTAGCCCACATTGTACATGCCCATCAGCAGGGCCGGTATCAGCGCCAGAACCACCACGCTCATGGTTCGCTTCATGTCGATGTGGTCGTGGATATGGGTGCCCGACCGGGCTGTATGTTTCGGGACAAAAAGAAAAGAGAAGAAAGCATCGTGTGTGGATCGTAACCAGTGATACTTGCCTCCTTTCTCCACATAGGGTTTTGTCTTCTCAAAAAAGTTTTTTATAGCTTTCATCCGTATTATGTTTCAATTTACTTTCTGCAATTCTTATATGGAATTACCTTGTGCTGTCTTTTTTTAACCGACTTCTTTTATCATGGTACGGATACCCTTTTGGAGAATATCCTGGATCTTTATTTTCGACGTGTCTGCAAATTCACACAACGCCAGGTCTTCCCCGATGACTTCATAAATGCCGAGTTGTTCCATCCGGTCTATATCTCCTGCCAGTATGGCCTTGAGCAGAAAAACCGGAAGAATATCCATGGGTAAAAGTTTTTCAAACTGGCCCGACATAACAAAAGCCCGTTCTCCTCCGTGCAGGTTGGCTGAGAATACATAGTCCTTTTTGGGGAAAAGAGCAGAAAGAAAGGTTTTGCCTGCCGAAAATTTGTCGGCTCCGGGCAGGGCCCAGCCCAGCAGTTCGTAATCGTCTCCTTCTGGAATAACCGTCAGCTGCTGATCGAAAAATCCGAGAAAGCCATCAGCTTCCACCCGGGTGCCGGTCAGCACATTGCCGCTTATGTAACGTTCGCGGGTTTCCTTTTTTGTGGTCTGAGCGAGCAGTCCGCTCAGGTTTGCGCCATGCACGGTATGGTAGTAACAGGGGGTTTTCACTTCCGAACCGGTCAGGGCGATGGTTGTGGAAAGATCCAGCCGGCCTTTCAGGAAAAGGCGTCCGATATAAACCAGTGCCTGCGGGGAAAGAGTCCAGACCACATCTCCCTTGTACAGCGGAGAAAGCCGGTGAATATGTACGCCTACGTTACCGGCCGGGTGCGGACCTTCAAAAATGTTGATCTCAGCATTTTTCAGCGAAGTAAAAACACTCGTTGTCTGTTTCGGGGAGAGTCCCAGAAAAACCGAGCCTTCCGTTAGCTGCCCCAGTATGTCGATACCCGTTTGCAGGGCTTCCTGTTCATCCCGAAAGAGGAAGTTAAAGTCGGGTGCCAGCGGGGAAGAGTTAAAGCCGGAAATGAAAATATGTTTGGGTTTTTCCTCCGGATTGGCCAGGATTCCGTATGGACGTCTTTTTATAAAGGGCCACAGCCCGCTTTTAAGTAAAAGATCCCGGATATCTTCGGGAGAAAGCGTTTTTGGATCAGCCGTCGGAAAGGACCGGAAATCAGCTTTCCCGTCGGGTTCAACAATGACTTCCAGTATCCTGCGGCGTTCCCCGCGGTTCACCGATTTCACGGTTCCGCTGACCGGGGAGGTGAACAGAATTTCCGGATGGTATTTGTCGAAAAACAAGGCATCACCGGCTTTTACCCGGGCCTCAGTCTTGACACTTAATTTGGGGGTTAAGCCATCAAAGTCTGTTGGCTTAAGGGCAACGGTTTGCGGTGCAGCAGCATTCCTGGCAACAGTTTCTGCAGCTCCCTTTAACCGTATGTCCAGTCCGCGTTTGAATTTAAAATGCTTTGACATTATTATCCCTTGTTGTTTGTATTATTTTTGGCAGTCAAAAGTACATATAAATTAGAAATTTTATGCAATATGAATTGCATAAGGCGGAATGATTAGATAGATTTAAATTTGCACGCCGCCCCGGAGAATTGCCGTCCGTTTCCTGGCTTAGCGAAAAAAGTTGTCCTGGCTTTCCGGAGCTTATGGAATCAGTTCCCGGAAGCAAAATTTATTTTCTGTCAGAGAATCACCTGCAACAGCGACGACTCATCAGCAAAGGGAAGTGTGAAGGAAAAATCAGATCCTTTGTCCACTTCCGATTTTACTTCAATTTTTCCTCCCAGCAGTTCCGTATAATGGCGGGCGATGGCCAGTCCGAGTCCTGTTCCCTCATATTTGCGTGTTGTGGAATGGTCAATCTGCAAAAAACGTTCAAAAATGCGTTCCAGGTTTGCTTTTTCGATGCCAATGCCTGTGTCGCGGACAAAAAAGCGGATTATTCCGTTGCCTTCCAGCCGGTAGCCAAATTCCACTTCTCCCCTGGGGGTGAATTTGATGGCGTTGTCAATCAGTTTTTTGAGGATCTCCGTCAGCAGCACCTTGTCGGTAACCATGCTGAATTTCGGATTGGTGTTGCCGGCCAGCAGTTTGAGACGAACCGGCTTGCTTGCTGTTTCCAGACTGAATTCCCTGTAAAGCTCCACCAGCATATCATTGAGTTTGCAAAGGCTTCTGTTTACGGTTACCTGTCCGCTTTCGATCTTCGATATGCTGATCATGTTATCGATCATTTCCATCAGCAGCTTGCCGTTGTTGATAATGATGTCGATGAATCGCTCCTTTTCTTCCGGTTCAAAATCATTTGATCCGATCATCCGCGAGAAACCGATAATCGCATTCATAGGGGTACGGATTTCATGGGAGATGCTGGCCAGAAAAGCCGATTTGAGTTCGTCTGCTTCTTCCGCCTTTTTGCGGGCTTCCTCCAGACGGATTTCGGAAAGCTTGCGACGGGTGATGTCCCGGGCAATGGCGATGACAGACTGGTCGTTCAGCCGGGCAATGCGTAATTCAAACATGGCTGTCCCCTGTTTCACTTCCAGGGCGTATTCGATGATTTCAATGCTGTCCCGGCTTATGGCATGCTGAATGCATTGGAACATTTTGCGGGACATCTTTTCTGAAAAACCCACTTCAAAAATCGAATGTCCGATAATGTCTCCGGCGTTTACCCGTACCAGACCGGTTTCCTTGCTGACAAGATCCATGTAAATCCCGTCACTGTCGATGATAAAAAACAGGTCGGGGATGGCTTCCAGCAATACCCTGTATCGTTTGCTGCTTTCTTCCAGTCTGCAGATTTGACTTTCCCTGTCTGTAACGTCTCTGATCATACAGACGATGCGGTCTTGCTCGGAAGAGAGGATGTACAGTTCAATCCATTTGTCGAGATGTTCAAGATACAGTTTGGTAAACTGTTTTTCGGTGTGGAGAAAAAAAGCGTTCCAGTCGAAGACATTGCCAAAAACCCGGGGAAAAATCAGATCAGCGTTGACCAGACGCATTTCCCGGGCACCCAGCTTAAAAATGGATTCGAAGGCGTGGTTTACCCGTACCGACCGGAGTTTTCCCGGCCGGCCGGTTTTATCACGAAGAATGTCCATGACCAGTAACCCCTGCTGAGATTTCCGGAAGGACCGGTCAATGATTTGTTCCGTTTTTTCTTTTTCTTTCCGGATTTCCTGCAGCTGCCGGTTAAACCGGCTGAAAAGCAGCAGACAGGTCAGCCAGATTGCCGTGAGGATAAGCAGGGGATGAAAGAAAAATTCTCCGGTTTGATACAGACTCTGCATGTTGCCGTTACCGGCCGACCAAAGGTGATAGCCGAATGTCAACAGGCTGATCAGGAAAAAAAAAGTAAAGGTTTTCTGCTGCCGGCAGAAATACAACAAAAAAACAAAAATGGCAGAGAGGGACCACAGATCGTGTCTCAGGGTGGCGTTCGGGGGGAGTATGGCGTAAGTATCGGATATAAAAAAAAAGAAACCGGCAAAGGGAAGCAGGCAGGCTGTTTTTACAGCCCGGTCGGTTTGTCCGTTTTTCAGACAAAGCAATCCGGTCAGGAAGATGACCAGCAATATCAGGAATCCCGGAAGGCAGCCGTCCTTGAGCGATCCGGTAAGCGTCAGAATGAAGCCAGTCGTGCTGAACAGCAAACCGCCTGACAAGATCAGTGCCAGAGATACGGTACGGCGCTTTTTTCCGTTCGCCGGCATAAGTTCTGAAAAAATATGGGGAAATGCGTGAGGCATGGATTGACGATTCGCTTAAAACGGCAATAAATATAGTAATTTTTCATCCAGCATAAAGATTTTCAAATGCGGCCTGATCTTTTTTTGAAAGCTGACATTTATTAGGGTACAGGTTAACCTTATTGGGTAAATTTGCGGGATGTTCCGGTTACAAACGGAACATCCGGAAGGATGAAAACCGCTTACTTTAACCCGTAAAACAATTGATTATGCCTAAAGGAATTTTTAAGGTGCCGGAAGCACAAAATGAGCCGTTTCGTTCCTATGCGCCTGGAACGGCTGCCCGGGCCGGACTGAATGCCTGCCTCTCGGATATGCGCTCGCGTGAGGTTGAGTTACCCATGATAATCGGCGGTAAACCGGTTACAACAGGAAACCGCATCCGGATAGCTCCGCCTCATGATGTTTTGCATACGCTGGGGTATTATCACCAGGGAGGAGCCGGTCATGTGCAAATGGCGGTGGATGCGGCTTTGAGAGCAAAAGGAAGCTGGAATGCCCTGTCCTGGCAACACCGGGCTGCCATTTTTCTGAAGGCTGCCGATTTACTCACAGGTCCTTACCGGAACCGTATCAATGCGGCTACAATGCTGGGGCAGTCGAAGAATGCTCATCAGGCGGAAATAGATGCGGCTTGCGAACTTGCCGACTTTTTTCGTTTCGGGGTAAGTTGTATGACCGAAGTTTACCGGATGCAGCCTGCTTCTTCAGCCGGACAGTGGAATTACAATGAATACAGGCCCCTGGAGGGATTTGTTTTTGCGCTGACTCCTTTTAATTTTACTTCTATTGCCGGAAATTTGCCTGCGGCACCGGCCATGATGGGCAATGTGGTAGTCTGGAAACCTTCTAAAACAGCCGTTTATTCTGCTTCGGTAATCATGGAAATCCTTCATGAGGCCGGTCTTCCTGATGGAGTAATCAACTTGGTTTTTGCTTCAGGACCGGTTGCTTCTGAAGTTGTACTTTCAAGTCCTGATTTCGCGGGTATTCATTTTACCGGTTCTACGGCGGTTTTTCAGGGAATCTGGAAAGCTATAGGTGATAATATTTGCCGGTACCGTTCTTACCCGCGCATTGTGGGGGAAACCGGTGGAAAGGATTTTATTTTTGCCGATCCGGAAGCTGATGTGACTGCCCTGGTCACGGCCATGGTGCGTGGAGCTTTTGAGTACCAGGGACAGAAATGCTCGGCGGTTTCCCGGGTGTATGTTCCCGAAAGTCTTTGGCCTGCCGTACACGAACGGATGGTGGCAGAGCTGGCCGGACTCAAAATGGGACCCCCGGAAGATTTTACCAATTTTGTGAATGCCGTTATCGACGAGGCTTCTTTTGACAAGTTGACCGGTTATATTAAACGGGCCAAATCGGATTCTGATGCCGAGCTGGTCTTCGGGGGGATGTGTGACAAATCGGTCGGTTATTTTATACAGCCCACGGTACTCCGGGTTTACCGGCCCGATTATGTGACGATGACGGAAGAATTGTTCGGACCGGTTCTGAGCGTGTATGTCTATGCTGATGAACGGCTTGATGAGACCCTGGACCTGCTTGAGGGTACGTCGGTCTATGCATTGACCGGCGCCGTGTTTTCGCAGAACCGATACCAGATTGAAAAAATCACCCGCAGGCTGGAGAACGCTGCCGGTAATTTTTACATTAATGACAAGCCGACCGGAGCGGTGGTCGGTCAGCAGCCTTTTGGCGGGGGCCGTGGCTCGGGTACAAACGACAAGGCCGGATCGGTGGTTAACTTGTTGCGCTGGACCTCCATCCGTACGGTAAAGGAGAATTTTGTTCCGCCGACGGATTACAGGTATGCTGATTTTCTTCCGGATAAAGGATAAGATAAAAAAAGATGGTTACGGCCATCTTTTTTTATTTCAACAGAACCTTTATTTTTGTTTGAAAAAGTCAGTCCATGCAAAAGTATGTTCCATCTGCTTTCCGGAACACGGGCAGGGAGGTGTTCCTGGTTGCCGTTTTGTTTGCGTTGTGGATCGGTTTTTTTGATGAGTATAATCTGGTTGGGCATATACGCAATCAGCGGAAACTCAGTCAGCTGATTGAGCAGCAGGAATACCTCAAAGAAAAGATTGGGTCGGATCAGCGAAAAATCAGGGAACTTCACACCAATTTGGAAAATCTGGAGAAATTTGCCCGGGAGCAGTTTTTGATGAAAAAGGGAAATGAAGAACTGTTTGTCATAGTTGAGATGGAAACGGATTAATTCGCTATTTTTTAGGACTTTCTGTTTGATTAGTCCTCTTTTTTTTATATATTGAATCAATATTAAAATTCTGAACTAAAAATCGGTCTACTGTTCGGATTTTCAGGGATTTAATGTTTGTCT